>DATEAO010000516.1:0-2711 GCA_035288345.1 Candidatus Methylomirabilota bacterium
CTCTCTGGAGCTGACGAGCTTGTAGCTCAGCTACTTTGGCTTTCAGCGCTTGGCCAAGCGGCGAGCTGGGGGCGGTCAGGTCAAATGCGGGTGCGGAGGTTCCATGACACCGTTTGTACTTCTGCCCGCTGCCGCAGGGACACGGATCGTTTCTCCCGACCTTGCGCCTCCCGGCTCTTCCGCTCACGTCCCGTGATACTCCAGAATGAACTCTAACGTGCGGCCTGAGCCGCGGCGCGTCAGCGTCAGACCCGCGCCGCCGGCTCCAGGCCGGTGTTAGACCGTTCAGCTCATGACGATGAAGCGCCGCTACCTCCAAGGAATATTCCCGCGCCAATGAGATAGCCGAAATCGTACCAGCCTCCCGAGTTCGGAAACGCGTAAATGCGAACGTCCGTGAAAAGGCTTCCGATGAAACTGAAAAGGATCATGAAGCCGTGGAGCACACCCATGAAGAACCCGGGAGGGTTGTAGGCGTTTGGCATCGGCTGATAAGCGCAACCTGCGGCAGCCACTGCAGCCACAATGAGGAGGATGGCAATGCGATGTCGGCTAGCCAGCGCAAGGACGGTGAGACCTCTCCAAATCATGAGCCCCTCCCGAATGCGGTTAGGTCACGGAGTAGCCCACTACCCCCAGTATCTTGGTGAGGTGACTCGGCCGCGCCACGAATGTCTGGCATGCATGCGTGACCTCACAGCCGTGACGGGCTAACGCTCGCAACTGAGCCGCGGCGCCACTACTACTCCAGCGCCGTCGGCTCCAGTTGCCTGTTAGCCCGCCTGTCGACGTTTATCCTTCCGCTGCTTGTTCCACAACGCGATGCAGTGATCGAAGAACGCCACGGAGTTGAAGTGCTTCGACTCCGTCCCCTTCGGTACGCCATGCTCCGTCAGGAGCGAGAGGCACTTCGCTCTTGCATCCTCTCCGTCTGCAACAGGTCTCAGCCCCTTCACCACGAAGGCTTTGGGCCAGTTGATCGCCTTCAGAATGACGGTCGACCGATCCTTGATCGGAACGGGATAATCGACGAGCAAGTGATCGAGGTCGGTGCGTCCAGGCTCCAACAGCGCCTGGATAGTGAGCGTCGCATAGGGGGTCGCGCTGATGCCCACCCAATCCGCAGCGTCGTACCAAGCCGCCGCATCCGTCACGGCCGTTCCCATGACGGTGTTCGATTCGTCGTCAACGTAGAACCTGCCAACTGAGACTGCGCCCCTGAAGAGGATGCCCTGAGCCAACGAGTCCACCGCGAACTTTCGGAGCAGGAGGCAAAAGTGCTCAACATCCTTCACAGTGGCCGGTTCCGGCGTTCGATACACGATGAGCACCGTGTCGTTGAATGTGAACGTCGTAACCAGACTGGCGTCGATGTCCCCACGAACCGCCTTTGCGTTTGCCTTCCGTCGTAGAAGCTCCAACACCCGCTCTCTTGAGTCCAAGAACCTGGAAATCTCCTGATCGTTGTAGCGTGCCGCACCCAGCGCATCGAGGATGGCGATCAGGCCCTGCTTCTGTTCCATGCCACAAGTCCTCTTGCCGGGCTAACGCTCATGGTGAGCGGCTGGCCGCTCTCGGCCGGTCCGCTCCACCATGCCGTTAGCCAGGCTCACCGGCCAATCTCGGGTACCGAGAGGCCCCGGCAGATCTTCCGAGCCAGCACATCCGAGATCTCCGTGTGTCTGGGCACAGCCTCGACAGCTCCCGTCGTGGGATTGGTCCAAAGGGAGTGCGCCCGGCCTTCACGCTTCAAATGACACCCGTGCTTCCTCAGATGGCGAAGCAGGTCGCCCCGCTTCACCCGACGACGACCTTCTCGCGGGTCGCCGTCGCAGGTATGCCCCGAAGGCCATCCTTACGCCTGTCCTCAAGAATTAGGGCGATGGCCTCGCGCAGGCTCTTCAGGGCTGCCGCCTTCGTCTTGCCCTGGCCATTCGCACCGGGAATCTCCGGGCAGTACGCGACGTACCAGCGCTTGTCTCGTTCCACTACTGCGGTGAACTCGTTTCGCATGCGTCTTCTGCCTCCGCTTCCAGCATAGCGCATTTCTGGTGCTACGTCGCTCTGGCTAACGCCGCCGTCGAGCGGCTGGCCCGAGTGATAGCGAGGTGCCGGACCGCTCGAACGGCGAGTTAGACATGGTAGCCAGTGATTCTTCGGAGAGCCTCAATGTCGGCTGCGAGCCCCACCGAGCCTTCGTGACGCTGGGCATCCTCGGACTTCTTCTCTTTCACCGCGCGCTGCAGAACCAGAAAATCGTGCCTCTGCTCAAGCGCACCGAGGAACTCCATGAGATGCGAATCCGGGTACCCGGTGACAGACCGCCATCGCTCCTCTTCGTCGGGCCACAACAGGAGTAGATGGACGTGGAAGTGTCTCACGTTACCTCGGAGCGATGAAAAGAGGACGTCTTTCGCTCCCGGATAGTGGTGACGAAGTGCTTGAACGACGGCAGCCAGAGCGGAACCCATACCGCCAAGCGTGTGATCGTCGAACTCGCGAGGACAATGATTTGCCCGCGTTCGCGCGGCGAGAATGGTGTGGCCTTTTGTGTGGGGAGGCGTGGTCAAGAATGCGAACCATCCGAGCTCGGTGTTCTCGTAGAACAGGAGACTGGGAAGGTCACCAACTCGATCGCAGAACGGGCATCCCATTTTGCTGGCCTCTTGTCTAACCGCGGCGGTCAGCGGCCGGGAGGCGAGCAAGGCGAG
>DATEAO010000517.1:0-2495 GCA_035288345.1 Candidatus Methylomirabilota bacterium
GCGCTGGTGTAGTGGTTCGTGAAGGTCACGCCGGTACGCTGCAGCCGCTCGTGGGACGGCAGAGCGAGGCCGGCGGGCCATTTCGGGAAGTAGCGTTCCTGGTCGGTGAAGACGAACAGGATATTCAGTCCCTGCTTTGAGCCCGCGCCTTGAGTCCGGAGTTCGGCTCTGGCCTCCGGCGACGATCCTCCCCTGGCGCGCCCCACGAGGGGAGCCGCCAGCGCGCCGGCCGACAGGAGACTAAATTGGCGCCGGGACATCCGCATTTCGCTCATCGAATTCACCTCCGTGGATGGCCTCCTCCAACGGAAGCCCTAAGGGGTCACTAGAGCGCTCAGCTTCACCACCGCCGCGGCCGCGTTGAACCGAACCGTATCCTCCTCGTCATCCAGGAGCGGAATGACGGCGGAGAGGAGCTCCGGGTCTCCCCGCTTCGTGATGGCGCTGACCGCGGACGCCCGCACAAGCCATTCCTTGTCGGAAAGGGCGTCGGCGAGAGCCCGGGCGCTTCGCGGGTCAGGATCGTTCGCGAGTCTCTGGGCGGCAGCCGCGCGCACGGGCGAAACCTTGTCCTGAGTGACGGTCTTGAAGACCTTGGTACCGACACCGCCGAAGGGGATGAAACCCATCCCCGCCTCGAATCCGATCTTGGCCAACGCTTGAGGGTCTTTCAGCATCTTGAGCTGCGATTCCAGGAGTGGCTCGCCGGTCTTCCTCTGACCCGTCAGAACCGCGTAGTAGACGTTGTTCGCCATCGGGTCTCCGAGGACATGGAGCGCGCCCGCCGCCGAGAAAACGACTTCTGTCTCTTTGTCCTTGAGCGCTTCTATTAGTCCAGGAATCGAGGCCGGAAGCCCGATCTGACCGAGGGTGGCCGCGGCGGCGGCGCGCACCGCCGGGCTGGGGTCGGAAAGCGCGGCCTCGGCGAGCTCCCTCGCGCGTTGGTCCTCGACGAGAAGGCCGAGAGCGAGCGCGGCACGCTCGCGCCTCTCTTCCTTCGCGTCCCCGAGGCCCTGCTTGAGGATGCCGAGGCTTCGCTCGGCCGGACTCTGCGCCCAGGCAGATCCCGCAAGTAACAGGACTGACACTATCGCAAGCGGTCTGGGCATGACTTAGTACTCTTTTGCATAAATACAGTGACGTATATCTGAGTTGCTCAAAGGCCCCTTCTCTGGCATGATTCTGCTCCGTTGGAGCAGAAAATGCCGAGAAAGTCGCCATTTGATATCAGCTTGACCGTGGACGAGCGTCACATCCTTGAAGGAACCACTCGGGCATATACGTCACCGTATATCGACGTCATCCGCGCGAAGATCGTTCTGTATGCCGCCGAGGGCCTGACCAACATGGAGATCGGAGAACGGCTCGATACTCCGCGGCAGATCGTGAGCAAGTGGCGTAAGCGTTTTTTCGACGAACGCCTGGTGGGGCTCGAAGAGCAGCCCCGCCGGGGGCGGCCCGGCAAGTTTTCCCCCCTCCGTGGTCGTCGCGGTAAAGGCTCTCGCATGTGAGCTACCTTTCGAGCTCGAGCTGCCGCTGTCGCGCATCAGCACCGCAGACCTGCATCGAGAAGTCCTTGCCCGCGGGATCGTGGCGAGCATTGGGCAGACGACTCTTTGGCGTTGGTTGAGCGAGGATGCGATCAAGCCCTGGAGCTATCGCAGTTGGGTGTTTCCGCGTGACCCGCTCTTCGCCGAAAAAGCCAATCCTATCCTGGATCTCTACGAAGGACGTTGGCAGCGTAAGCGTTTGTCGGAAAACGAGTTCGTCATCAGCGCTGACGAAAAGCCAAGTATCCAGTGTCGCCGACGTAAATACACCACCACGCCGCCGGCGCCCGGACGCGCGATGCGTGTCGAGCACGAGTACTTCCGCGAAGGTGCTTGGACCTACCTCGCAGCGTGGGATGTTCACCGTGCCAAGGTTTTCGGCTGCTGTGTACCGAAGGCCGGCATTGCTCCCTTTGATCAGTTCGTCGACAGCGTGATGAGGCAACAGCCCTACCGAAGCGCCAAGCGAGTCTTCTGGATCGTCGACAATGCTTCCATTCATCGAGGACGGCCTGCGGTCGACCGTTTTCAATCCCAGTGGCCCAACACGGTTCTTCTTCACACCCCCACCCATGCCAGCTGGCTCAATCAAGTCGAAATCTACTTCTCCGTTGTCCAGAGAAAGGTCCTCACGCCTAATGACTTCCTGTCTCTCGACGAGGTTCCCCTACGCCTCGCAGATTTTGAACGCTACTACGAGGAAGTCGCCCGTCCCTTTCAATGGAAGTTCACACGCAAGGATCTCGCTGAGCTCCTCGATAGGCTCGCCAAATACGACGCCCGTTTGGCTCGAGTGGCTTGAACACCCTAAAATACGTCACCGAACTTTCGGGATAGCGTACTTAGTTAGTAAGCGTTTACTTACCAGCACGGGAGGGGGGGCGCGGGATTCCCCAGATGGTGGGTGAATCGACGCGGTCGACCCGCGAGGGCGACGCCTGCTCG
>DATEAO010000518.1:0-8782 GCA_035288345.1 Candidatus Methylomirabilota bacterium
CGGCTCCGCCGTCGTAGAACGCGATCACCCCATTCCCGAGGTAGAGATCGCGGTTGCTTCCAACCGTCATGATCGTCTCATAGCCCTCGTTCGTCGGGTTGAGAACCCATGCCATCAGCGTGAAAGAGGGGCCGAGCGTAACCGGGCTTGCGGTGACGCGATCGTTCACGCCATCGAAGGAAAGAGCGCTGCCGAACTTCCCCTGCGCGCTCCAAGTCGCCCCGAAGATGGTGCCGCTGTTGCCATTGCCGGAGGCGTCGGCCACGGTGGTGCCCGAGTTCTCGTCGAAGCTATAGGCGGCTACGAGCCCAGTGTTCTGAGCGTCAGCGAACCCAGGTAGGATTAGGACAAAGCCAACAATGATCCCTATAAAGAGAATCCTAAGTGCATGGGCGTGGCAGAGTCTTGCTCGAAGCGAAGAATGGGGGCGCCGGTCGCTCACACTGCTCTCCCAAACGTAAGGAGCAATTTAGAACGAGTGGCGAGAAACTGTTCGCGCGTGCGAGTAATCAGCTTACTCGCCGGGAACCGCGACGAGTCTACGGCAGGAGATTCCCGTGATCAAGCAGAAAAGAGTACCCGAATTGACCCCGGAGTACCCGAATTGCCTAATGCGGACCCCTGACCCCGAGCCCCTAGCCCCGATTCCGTTGTTGTCCTGCCGGGGCGAGAAGCGAACAGATCAAGGCGCGAGGGAAGGAGGAACCCCGAGGCGTATGCAGCATACGTTGAGGGGTTCCGACGAGAACGATTGCCACCCTGCCGCGAGGAGATGCGAGTATCACAAGGCTCGAGGGAGGAGCCAGCCGGAGGCGTACGTCGTGTACGTCGAGGATTGGCGACGACCGAGAACGCAGTGAGACGAAGCAGATCGTCGCGGCAGCTAGAATTTAACCTTCGGGGCCTCTCTCGCGGCCTCCGGTGGCTCAAAATACGGCGCGCGAATGAATCCAGTCATCGAGGCGACGATGTTCCCGGGGAAGCGCCGGATGATGGCGTTGTACTCATTGACATGATCGTTGTAACGCTTTCGCTCGACAGCGATTCGGTTCTCGGTCCCCGCCAGCTCGTCCATCAAGCGGTTGAACGTTGTGTCGGACTTGAGCTGCGGATAGTTCTCCACGACGACCAGCAGCCGTGACAGCGCGCTTGAGAGGTCATTTGAAGCTCCGATCCGATCCGCCGGCGTCTGGGCCCCGGCCAGTTTCGCCCGTGCATTCGCAATATCCTGGAACACTCCGCGCTCCTGAGCCGCGAATCCCCTGACGGTTTCGACGAGGTTCGGAATCAAATCACTCCGGCGCTGGAGCTGATTGTCCACCTGGGCCCAAGCGGCCTTGATCCCTTCATCGAGCCCCACCAGCCGGTTGTAGAGGGAAAACCCCCACAATCCCGTAACGACAACCAGTCCGAGCATCGCGATCAGCACGACCACCGGGAGTCGGATGCCCTGACGCGCCAAGGTTTCCTCTTTCATCACCGTAGCTCCTTCCCGAGACGGGCCTGATTGGCGAGCCGATCTGCCTCGCGATTGTCGCCTCGCCGGACGTGCTGAATCTCGAACGCCAAAAACTCTTTGGCCAATCGATGCGCCTCGTGATGAAGGGTGGCCAGCTTCGGGTCTCTCACCCGGTACTCTCCGAGGTACTGACGCACGAGCAATTGAGAATCTGACCGCACTTTGACGGCCGTCGCCCCCAGCGCGTGAGCTTTCCGCAACGCGGCAAGGAGCGCGAGATACTCGGCCTGGTTGTTCGTGACCTGTCCCACCGCTTCTCCCCACGCATGCACGCGGTTCCCGTGCTCGTCCTCGATCACCACGCCGATTGCGCCCGGCCCCGGGTTTCCCCCGACCGAGCCATCAACAGAGACGGTGAAGATGCGAGGGGTCGATGAGTGTTCCATGGCGGATCACATGAGCCGTTTGAGAACACGCCGTCTCGTTACCACGAGCGACGTGTCACTCGACGGCGGGGGTCAATACGCGGGAAGCCAGTAAAGGAACCGGCCACAACTTTCACACTCGTGGATCTGCGTCTGCTGCCGAACTTCCTGAAAGCGCTGGGGGGTAAGCGCCACGTAACAGCCGCCACACGTGGCGTTGGGTGAGACCTGGATCTGGACCACAGCCAACCCATGATGCCGGCGGAGCAGCCTCTCGTAGCCGGCCAGAAGATCCGCCGGCACCCCTCTCAAGAGCTGCGCGCGCTCGCTGCGAACGGCCTCGACCTCAACCTGAAACTTGGCCAGCCGCTGATTGGCCTCAGCTTCTTCGCGACGCGCCTCTTCTTGCCGAACGGTGAGACGCCCCTGGGCCTCGTGCTGCTCGCCGGACATCCGCTCCTGGCGGTCCATCAGCGTGAGGATCTCTTCTTCGATCTTCCCCTGCTGGGTCTTGAACTGCTCGATCTCCGTCAGCACGGCCGAGTACTCTTTGTTGGTTTTCACTTCGTAGAGCTTCGCCTCGCACTTGGCGCGCTGCGCGCCCAGAAACTCCAGCTCTTTTTCTTTGGTCCGGATCTCCTTCTTCGAGTTCTCGATGGCGGTGCGGAGGCCCTCGACAGCCGTGTGAACCTGTTGAACACTGGCATGGATGGCGGAAAGCTCGTCGGGAATCTTGGCAAGGAGCGCTTCCAGGTTCCCGATCTTGGTGTCCACACCCTGGAGCTCAACCAGCGCTTTCAGTTGATCATTCACGCACAATCCTCGCAAGAGTGGTGGGCCCACCCGGGCTCGAACCAGGACCGAACCGGTTATGAGCCGGTGGCTCTACCAATTGAGCTATGGGCCCATCGAGCCAATCTATAACAGATTTGCCCACAGAACACAACGCCACGATCGGATGTCGGATGTCAGATCTCGGATGTCGGATAACGGAGACTTTGAATGCACGTGAGCGCGGGCGTGGCGCAGCCCCCCAGCGGATTTCGCCCGCGAAATCCAAACGCTGGGGCACCCATGTCCAGATTTGCTCCGCAAATCTATGGGTGCGGCTGCCCGCGCTGCAATAAAAAAAACGGGCAGGTTTTTGACCTGTCCGCCTTGGCGCTCTCGCAAGAGCGTCATGATTCGAGGAAGCTCCTGAGCTTCTTGGAGCGCGAGGGGTGCCGGAGCTTCCTGAGCGCTTTCGCCTCGATCTGTCTGATCCGCTCGCGCGTGACGGCAAAGTCTTGCCCGACCTCTTCCAGCGTGTGCTCGCAGCCGTCGGAGAGCCCGAAGCGGAGCCGAAGCACTTTTTCTTCGCGGGAGGTGAGCGTATTCAACACCCGGTTCGTCTGCTCGCGGAGGGAGAGCGTGATGATGGATTCGACCGGCGAGACGACCTGCTTGTCCTCGATGAAGTCGCCGAGGTGGCTGTCCTCTTCCTCACCGATCGGCGTCTCGAGGGAGATCGGCTCCTGGGCGATCTTCAGCACCTTTCGGACCTTCTCGACCGGGACATCCATCTTGACCCCGATCTCTTCGGGAGTGGGCTCGCGTCCCAGCTCCTGAACGAGCTGGCGGGACGTGCGGATCAGCTTGTTGATCGTCTCGATCATGTGCACCGGAATTCTGATGGTTCGCGCCTGGTCGGCGATCGCGCGGGTGATCGCCTGGCGGATCCACCACGTCGCGTACGTCGAGAACTTGTAGCCGCGGCGATACTCGAACTTGTCCACGGCCTTCATCAGGCCGATGTTCCCCTCCTGGATGAGATCGAGGAACTGCAGGCCCCGGTTCGTGTATTTCTTGGCGATGGAGATGACCAGCCGGAGGTTCGCCTCCACCATCGCTTTCTTGGCCCAGGCGGCCTTCTGCTCGCCCTTCTTGATGATCATGACGATCCGCTTCAGGTCCTCGGCCCGCGCTTCCGCGTCCTGCTCGGCGCGCTTGATCTTTCGCTGGGCCACGCGGATGTACCGCTCTTTCAACGGGAGGTGCTTGTCGGTGCTGGTTTGGAAGAGGTCCCAGTCTTCGGGGTCGTCGAGGGAGTCGAGGAAGGCCTGGAACTCGTCCGGCTTCCCTTTTTCCGGATCGCTCCAGAGGGCGATCTCGCGTTCCGCCTTCTCGATCTTCTCCACGAGGTGCTTGAGTCGCTGCACCATCCGGTCCACCAGGACCGGCTGGAGGTTCAGGTTCTTCAGCGTGGTGAACACCTTCTCCTGTTTGGCCAGCGCGGTGGCTTCGAGCTTCTTCCGCTTCTGGTGACGGGCCGGATACCGCTTGGCTTCCAAGCCGAAGGCGCGCTTCTCCCTCAAGAGGCGCTCGACAGTCGCGAGCGCGTGCATCACCTCTTTGGCCAGCTCTTCGTCTTTGTCCTCGGCGAGGTCTTCGTCAGGGACGTCCACCACGTCCTTGGCCTGAATCCGGCCCTTCTTGATCGCTTCCCGGAGGGCCAGGATCTCGCGGAGGGCGAGGGGCGTGGCCAGGATGGCCCGGACCACTTCCTCCTTCCCTTCCTCGATCCGCTTGGCGAGAGAGATCTCCCCTTCGCGCGTGAGGAGCGACACCCGCCCCATCTCTCTCAGGTAGAGACGGACCGGGTCCTCGGTCCGCCCCACCGGGCCGGGGGTGAGGTCGATCTCGACCGATTCGCTCGGCTCTTCAGACTCGTCCAGCTCGGGGAGGCGCGCGCCCTTTGCGGAGTCCACGACCTCGATGTCCATGGCGCCGAACATCATCATGATGTCGTCAAGCTGATCAAGGGAGACGACGTCAGACGGCAGGGCGTCGTTCAGCTCATCGTAGGTGAGAAAGCCTTTCTGCTTTCCCCTTGTGATCAGCTTGTCGAGCTCCTCAATCTTCGGCTCTTCGCTCATCCGTCTCTCCTTCATCTGATGCGCTCTTGGGATCGCGAGGACGCGAGCTCACGCAGCTCCCGCGCCTGGCGTTGAAGCCGCTCGAGCTCGTGCGTGAGCGCCTCAACCTGCGGATCGCCGGCAGCCTGGGCGTTGATGATCGCGAGCGTCATCTGACGGATCTCGCTCGTCTTCCGCCGGATCTCGGCGCGGCGCTTAAAATCCTGGATCACCTGAGCCTCTCCCTGAAACTTTTCCTCAAGCAAAAGGGCTGCCAACTGCCCCTGTTCAGCTTCCCCAAGCTGGCCGATGAGCTGGTCGGGGCGGACTCCCGGCCACTGCTTTAGACCCTCTAGGATGCCCCGAAGGATTGGATGGGTCAAGTATTCCGGGTCCAGGAGTGGGAGCAGGGTGTCCCGCGCCTCCACTGATTGGACAAGGAGAAGGAGGAGATCACGCTCTGTCGCGGGGAGGTTCTGGGACCGGGGTCCGGGGCGGGGGTCCGGGATCCGGGGTTGGGCATTCATGGCGGATCTCTTCCGATCCTGGAGCTGCTGAGCCTCGATCCAGAGCTGGGTCTGATCGACCCCGAGCTTGAGGGCGGCTTCTCGAGCCAGCTCTGAGGCTTCCTGCGCATCCTGGACCTTGGCGAGAATCAGGGCGACCCGCGCAAACGCCCTCGATCGCCCTCTCGCACTCTTCATGTCCTCCTCATTGAGCGCCTTCTCGATGGAATACGAGAGGATGCTCCGAGCCCTGGTGATCCGCTCCCGAAACGCCTCAGGCCCTTCCTTCCTCAGAAACGTGTCGGGGTCCTCCCCGGACGGGAGGAGGGCCACGCGCAGACGCAGCCCTCCCGACCCTTCAAAGTGGCCACTTCGGTTGACGGCCCACACGAGCCCCGCCGCGGTTGGCTCTAACAGCTCCTCTGCCCGCTGAGCCGCCTTCTCACCAGCCGCGTCGGCGTCGAAGAAGGTGACCACCTCGTCCGCATATCGGTGAAGGAGCTGGAGCTGCGATGCTGTGAACGCCGTGCCCAGGGGAGCCACGGTCTCGGTAAAGCCGTGCTGGTGGGCAATGAGGCAGTCGATATAGCCTTCGACGATCAGGGCGCGCTCCCGCTCCCTGATCGAATGCTTTGCGAGATCGAGCGCAAAGAGCGTCTGGCCCTTGACATAGAGCGGGGTTTCCGGGGAGTTCAGATACTTGGGGTCTTCAGAGCCGAGCGCCCGGCCGCCGAACGCGATGACTCGGCCTCGGAGATCGCGGATCGGGAAGATCAGGCGGCCACGGAAGCGATCGTAGTGCCCTCCTCCCTCCTGACGGGGAAGCGCAAGGCCGGCCTGGACCAGCTCTTCGCTCTTCACCCCGTGATGGCGCGCCCATTCAAGGAGCTGGTCCCAGCCTGGAGGCGCATAGCCGAGGCCGAAGCGGTGAGCCACGTCGGAATCGATCCCTCGCTCGTCGAGATAACGGCGCGCTCGATCGCCGCCACTCCCCTTCCAGAGCGCCTCTTCATAGAAGCTCTGGGCCAGCGAGAGCGTGCGATAGAGCGCCTCATACTGGGAGGAGGGCTCGGACTCCTGGCCGCGCGGAACCTCCACGCCAGCGCGCTCTGCGAGAACCCTGACCGCTTCGGGGAACGCCAACCGGTCCTGGCGCATCAGGAAGCCGAAGGCGTCCCCGCCAGCGCCGCAGCCGAAGCAGTGAAAGAGCCCTTTGCGCGCGCTGACCGTGAATGACGGGGTTTTCTCGGCGTGGAACGGGCAGCGGGCCTTCCAGTTTTCACCAGCCCGCTTGAGAGGAACGTACTCGCTGATCAGATCAACCAGATCGACTCTCGACCGGATCTCATCGAGCAGATGATGAGAGAAGTTCCCGGCCATCAGTTATAACTCGGAGGGGGGCACGCCCGATATCCGACAGCGCGGGCACCCGGGCTGCGCCCGCCCGCGCCCGAACCCTGGGTTTGCGCTGGCAAAGCCCGCGCTCCAACTACATGTGAGTCCATTGCCGGTCGCGATAGGACGAAAATCGTACGAGCGCGAGACGCTCAGCATCGAGCGATCATGACGAGGTATGCACAGAATGGCGGGACAGCAGAAGCACGATGCATCGCAAGGTTTATACCACGTGAAGAGTGAAAAGTGAAGGGTGAAAAGCGCTGTCGCAACTCAGTTCTCCGTCCGCTTCACGCTTCACGCTTCACACTTCACGCTTCACGTTCATCGAAAGAGCGGTGCGAGGACGAGCGCGACCACGGACATCAGCTTGATCAGGATGTTCATGGACGGACCCGAGGTGTCCTTGAAAGGGTCGCCGACGGTGTCGCCCACGACCGCGGCTCTGTGGGCATCAGAGCCTTTGCCGCCGAAGTTTCCCGCCTCGATGAACTTCTTCGCATTGTCCCAGGCGCCACCTCCGTTGGCCATCATGAGGGCGAGGAAGACCCCCATGAGGGGGCGCCCGCCAAGAGGCCGCCCAGCGCCTCCTTCCCCAGCAGCCACCCGATCAGCGGCGGGACAACCACGGCCGTGAGCCCCGGCACGATCATCTCTCTCAACGCAGCCGTCGTCGCGATCGCCACACACCGCTCGGTGTCGGGCTTGGCGCGTCCTTCCATCAGCCCCGCAATCTCCCGAAACTGCCGACGCACCTCCGCAACCATCCTGAACGCCGCGCGCCCCACCGCCTTCCCGATCGCAATGGCCGCCACGACGGACCCGACGTATGACTCGAAGAGGTCGGCCCCCATCCCAGCGACGTCGCCCACGTTGTCCCCGACATTGTCAGCGATGACCGCGGGGTTCCTCGGATCGTCTTCAGGAATTCCAGCCTCCAGCTTGCCCACGAGGTCAGCGCCGACATCCGCGGACTTCGTATAAATTCCACCGCCCACGCGCGCGAAGAGCGCGATCGAAGAGGCGCCCATGGCGAACCCGTTGATCACCAGCGGATCTTTGTAGGCGAGGTAGAAGATGCCGAGCCCGAGAATCCCGAGGCTCGCGATGGAGAGCCCCATCACCGACCCGCCGAAGAAGGCCACGGCCAGCGCCTTGTCGCGCCCTTCTTTGGCCGCTGCGTTGGCAGTGCGGACATTGGCTCGGGTGGCGCCTGCATTCCAATGAGCCCGGCCAGCATGGAGGAGGCGGCGCCGGAGAGAAAGGCGAGCGCGGTGAACCGACTGATCGCCAGGCCGAGGAGCAGCGCCACGACGACGATAAAGCCGGCGAGGATGGTGTACTCCTTCCTTAAAAAGACCATGGCGCCGGTATGGATCGCTTCCGAGATCTCGATCATCGCGCCGCTTCCTGGAGGGCGGCTCACCACATACCGGTAGATCACGAACGCCAGGGCGAGCCCGGCGAGACCGAAGTACGGGGCCAGAAGGACTGAGAACACGTTATGACTCTTTTCGGGAATGGGAGGGGGGCGTTTCGACCAGCGCGAGCGCCGCGTCAGCCGCGCGCTCACACGCGGCCTCGATCTCAGGAAGCTCGTCCTTCTCGAACTCGGTCAGGACGAAGTCGATCACGTCGTCCTTTGTCGCGGGACGGCCCACGCCGAGCTTCACGCGGCGGACAGCTTCTGTTCCCAGCGCCTCCAGCACTGACTGAAGTCCGTGATGGCCGCCATGCTTCCCTTTGTGACGCGTGCGGACTTTGCCGAGCTGAAGGTCTATGTCGTCGTGAATGAGAATCAACGCATCGGGCGTGAGGCTGAGGGAATCAAGCAACCGGGCGACGGCAGGGCCAGAGCGATTCATGTAAGTCGAGAGCTTCGCCAGATAGAGGATCTCGCCCTTCCACTCGCTCCGGTATAGCCGGGCCGACCCGACCCGCTCCCACCGGCCGGGCAGCCGATGCGCCAAGCGATCCACGACCCACTGTCCCACATTGTGGCGCGTGGCTCGATAGTTCGGTCCGGGATTCCCCAACCCCACCACCACCTGAGACATCTAATTACGGTGCGGGCACCCGGGCTTCGCCACGCCCGCACCCCTG
>DATEAO010000519.1:0-4052 GCA_035288345.1 Candidatus Methylomirabilota bacterium
GTTCTTGAAGATGATGATCAGGCGCGCGGCGGGATTGTGGCGGAGCGCCTGATATCGCGACCGGTAAGCGCAGAGCATTGCGGCCACCGCCTCGCTGGACATCGTGGCGATCCGAGCCGAATGCTCGGGTGATTCGATGATGATCTCGTGGTGGCCGACCCCGGCCTGGCGGAAGAACATCCCCCCTGAGGAGGGGGTGGCGCACGGGGGCTGAATGGGGCCCGGAGAGAGCGTGGGGAATTTGTTCGGCACAACGCGGACTGACCAGGCCCCGGTCTGCGGCTCGCGGTAAAGCTCGGCGGGCGCCTCATGCTCATGCCCGGGACAGAACGGGCAACTCTCGCGCGGCGTGTTGCGCATCCGCTTCCGCGCACTGAATTCATTGGGGCGCCGCCCGCGCTCAGTGGCGATGATGACCCACTCCCGCGTGGTGATATCAAATCTGAGCTCTGACATGGCAGGACCTCAGGCAGGCAGCGCCGTCGCAGGATCAGCCCATTTGGGCTGAATCCCGATTCTCGCCAGCGTGGCGATCACGCGGTGGGGGGTCCCCCAGTCGCTCCACAGGACGTTGCGGACCGGGAGGACCGCCAGGTTGGCGGGACGGCTGGCTAGTACCTGCTTTGAAAAGTTGGTTGACGGGATCCCAGCATAGAGCGCCTCGACAGCCTTGGCCTCTCCTGGGGTATCGAGCTGCGACTGGACCTTGGCGAATGCCTGGGAGAGACTGGGAAGGGCCTGGCGAATCAGAGAAAGCAGTGTGGGCACAGAAGCCACCATGACGAAGCTGTTCCAGAGGCAACCGAGGCTCCAGAGGCTTTCGGCCAGCGCTGAAGTCGGCTTCTCCCAAAACCTGTGGACCCGGTAAAGGGTGAACGCCTGATTCAGGGGCACCGGGTCAGCGGGCTCGATCCAGCCGTACTCAACCTCTGGGCTGTCTGGGCTGACACCCAGCAGGATGACCAGCTCGGGTCGGGCCTGGACCGCCTGGAACGCAGCGTCGACATGTCTCATGAAGTGGGCCTCGTCCGAGACGTAGTGGTCCGATGGAAACAGCGCCACCGGAGCCGTGGGGGCCGTTCTCGAGATGCGGAGGAGCCCGTACAGGATCGCGGTGGCGGTGCCGCGGTTCTCCGGCTGAACGATCACGCTCCGCGAGGGGGCGCGAGCCAAACACGGCTGGTAGAAGCGCTCGTGTGTCCGCGTGACGATGGTGAGGATTCGGTCAGGAGCGATGGACAACGCCGCCCGCATCCGAGTCCGATCCAGCAAACTGCGATTTCCCAGGATCGTGCAGAACTGCTTGGGTCGGTCGTCGCCCGCAATCCTCACGGTGAGCGGGCGCAGCCTCGCCCCCTCGCCCCCGGCCAGGATCAGCCCCCAGCGCTCCAGCTTGGCGACTTCCACCAATCTCATGGCGCTCCCTCGCGCATCTTATTGATCGTGTGCAATCACGCTGCCACGCTCGGCATTTACGTAATTGCTTTCTCTCTCAGCGAAAACCAGACCGACAGTTCCGAACAGGCGACCGCTGCACTGGGGAGGGGCCACGACACTGGGGCGGCGACGGGACACACGAACGCGCGGGTCGGTCCAAGTAACGCTCTAGATTCGAGCAATTCCGGCGGGAGGTCGTTGGTAGCTCTCTTGCACAACCTGGCCTAGCAGGGTGTTGGAAAACACCCTGCTAGCGCAGGCCGTTCAAAAAGGTCCAGATGCAAGGCGGCGAGGAAGTGAGGAGTGAGACGTACTTGGTGGTGCGTTGCAACGACGAGCGACCGCATTCTCCGTTCGAGCGCGGGCTTCGCCCGCGCAAGCTTGGGGGAGGTTCGGCCTCCCTCGATCGGCTTGTCCGATCGAGTGGGACAGGGGCGGTTGGGCGTGCCCCCCTCCGAGGAAAGCCCAACGCAGCAGATGGGCCTTTTTCAACGGCCTGGTAGAGGAGGTGCGAGATGAAACACCCAAAGCGAGCCATTACCCGTGGAATTCGTACTCGGAAACCGAAGCATCCAGGCCGGCAAGCTGACGAGGTTGAAGCCCTGACGTGGCCGGAGAAGGGGATCCAGGTGAAGGAGCTGATGACCCGCTCACCGGTCACGATCCGCTGGGACGCCACGATCGGGGCGGCATGGAAGCTGATGAAGGACCGGAAGATCCGCCACATCCCCGTGCTCGACGGAGATGGCAACCTCGTCGGGATCCTGACCGACCGCGACCTCAGGCAGGTGATCTTCGATCCCTCGATTCAGGAGCAGTTGGGGAATCTGGGCAGAGCGTTCAACATCCTGACCGCGAAAGAGGTGATGACCTGGGGAGTGATCACAGTCCGGCCGGAGAGCGACATCAAGCTGGCGGCCCGGCTCATGCACGAGCAGAAGATCGGCGGGCTCGTCGTCGTGGAGGACGGCAAAGTGGTCGGCATCCTGACCGAGGTGGACCTCCTCAAGGCTTTCGCTGAAATGCTTGAGGAAGGCATTGTGTCGAAGCCTGAGCGCTGGGGCGTGGAGTGGTGACCATGGCGACGCCCTACGAGATGGCGCTCGCCCAGTACGACCGGGCGGTCAAGCACCTCTCGCTCAAGCGCGGGATCGAAGCGTACCTGCGCTCGCCGAAGCGTGAGCTGACCGTGAACTTCCCGGTTCGAATGGACGACGGCGGGGTTCAAATTTTCACAGGCTACCGTGTCCACCACTCCACCGCGCGCGGCCCGACCAAGGGCGGGATCCGCTATCACCCTGATGTGACGCTGGATGAGGTGCGGGCGCTCGCCATGTGGATGACCTGGAAGTGCGCGGTAATGAACCTCCCGTATGGCGGCGCCAAGGGTGGCGTGGTCTGCGACCCGAAGCGGCTCTCAATGCGGGAGCTTGAGAACCTCACCCGCCGCTACGCGACCGAGATCTCCGTGCTGATGAGCCCGGAGGGCGATATCCCGGCCCCGGATGTCAACACCACGCCGCAGATCATGGCGTGGATCATGGACACCTACTCGATGCACCGCGGTTACTCGGTGCCGGCGGTCGTGACGGGGAAGCCGGTTCAGGTGGGTGGCTCGCTTGGCCGCAACGAAGCCACCGGCCGAGGGGTGCTGGTGGCCACACGCGAAGCGCTCGGTGAGATGAACCTCCCCCTTCAGGGGGCTCGCGTGGCGGTCCAGGGGTTCGGCAATGTGGGGAGCGTGAGCGCGCTCCTGCTCCATCAGGCCGGCGCTCGCATCATCGCGATGAGCGATTCGCAGGGCGGCACCCTGAACACGAAAGGACTGGACCCCGCGGCCCTCCTGCGCCACAAGCGCGAGGGAGGAAAGCTCCGTGATTTTCCCGACGGCGAGCCGATCGATAACGCGACGCTCCTCACCACCGAGTGCGATGTCCTGATCCCCGCAGCGCTGGAGCAGCAGATCACCGAGGAGAACGCCGGGCGCGTCCGGGCCAAGCTGATCATTGAAGGCGCCAACGGCCCCACCACCCCGGAGGCCGACGCGATTCTTCTCAGCCATGGCGTCCAGATCGTCCCCGACATCCTGGCCAATGCCGGAGGCGTGGTGGTCTCGTACTTCGAGTGGGTGCAGGACCTCCAATCGTTCTTTTGGAGCGAGGAGGAGATCAATAAGAGGCTGGAGCAGCTCATGGTCAGGGCCTATCGGGAAGTTGGGGCCGCCGCGCGTGACAAAGGCGTGGATCTCAGGACCGCAGCGCTCGTCCGCGCCATCGAACGGGTGGCCGAAGCGATCATGATCCTCGGGATCTATCCCTAGTGCCGCGCCGATATGCGTCGCATCCCTTCGTTCTCGGTCGTCGGAACCCCTCAACGTATACCGCATACGCCTCGGAGTTCCTCCTCCCTCGGGCCTTGTGATGCTCGCATCTCGGCGCGGCGCAAGTGCGGCGGCAATAATGTCCAAGGTTGACAGTAACGTGCAGATGTTGCTGTCAGCACGAACCCAAGCTGTCGGCTGCCGGACTCGAAGGTTCGAAAGCTGATTGCTGAAAGGTGATCGCTGATGGCTTCACCGGGCCGGTGGCGCGCTTGACAAAGTGCCTATCGCGCCT
>DATEAO010000520.1:0-3596 GCA_035288345.1 Candidatus Methylomirabilota bacterium
CTTCGGTTGCGGGCTGGTTTCCTTCGAGCATGATGAACTTTCCCCTTCTCGGCGCGCTCCCGGTCGTTCTGATTCTCCTGCTCGTGACGGCCCGGCTCCAACGCAAGAGCAAACAACCACCATAGGCAACACGAGGTGTGAGTGGCCCGGACCTTGAGTGTTATGTAACGTCCGGCGCGCGCTTTTTTGCTGTCAGGATCACGCTGCGCCCGAGCATGGCCTTCCACGATCCAAGCCATCGTCCTACCGGGGCGTTGTTGTTGAATTGAGCCCCGATCCAGAGCAGGGCAGCCAGTGGCGCAAGCAGCCACTGTTTCCGCTTGATCATAGTGATCTCCACGCGCTCGAGCTGAAGCCCGGAGCGCGTGAGCAGATACACCAGAGCGGGGAGGTACGGCACGCTGACATGCCAGTGCGGATAGGTCTCGCGCGGCTCCAGCGCGCGGCGTGTCAGAGTCTTGAAGCCCGAGAAGTGGCCGCTCAACAAAAAATGAAGCCTTGATTGAATGTTGTTGACGTTGGGCGTAGAGAGCACAAGCGTACCGCCGGGTTTTAATACCCGGGCGAATTCCTGAACGCAGTGGCCCGGATGCTCCAGGTGCTCGATCCCTTCGATCGAGAGCACGACATCAAAGGCGCCGTCGGCATATGGCAAGTCCCTGTTGAGGTCCACGACCTGAAACTGAACGCCGTGTCGGTCGGCAAGCGCGCTCGGGTCGATGTCGCACGCCCAGACTTGGAACCCTAACGATCGGGCGAGGTGGCTGATTGCGCCGTCGCCGCACGGAGCATCAAGCAGCTGTCCCCTCGGCAGGGCGCGAATCAGGCGTTCGACGGCCTCCCGCCGGTAGACCTTGTGCTTCTTCCTCCTGAGCATCAGAGGTGCGGCCCTTCGGCGGGTGAGTCCGCTGACGCGCCAGGCCATGCCCGAACGGCGAAGGGAAGCGCCATCACCACCCAGAGCAGCATCTGCACCTCCGAATCCCCGAAGTTGTATTCGAAGAGCCCGGCGACAAACAACGCGACGACGGCTGCCAGGCTCCCCCCGACCACGGCTCGACGTTCTAGGGCGGTGGAGGGGAGCTGGCGGTAGATGCGGCTCGCGCGCGTCATGAACGCCGCCCACACCCAGAGCCAGGCGCCGAGCCCGAGCAGCCCGCGCTCCGCGGCGATCTGAATCACGTTGTTGTGCAGATGGCCGATCGTTGGGCGTCTGGCGTCAGCGTCACGGTAGTTGGGGTAGAGCAGGTGCACGTGGCCTGGGCCCACGCCAAGCCATGGGTGATCTCTCACCATGCGCGCGCCGGCCCGCCAGAACTGGACGCGTTCTTCAGCAGTGGCGTCTCTCGAGTCGAGCACGCTTTGCATTCGCTCCCGCACCGACGAAGACGCAAGAAGGGCGAGAACAATCGGAATGACCGCGAGGCCGATCAACCGAAGTCGCCGGGTCAATATGTAGAGTATGGAAAAGGAGACGACCAGCCCGATCCACGCGCCCCGGACAAAGGTCCCTCCCAGCGCCAGCATCGCGATCAGCGCGGATCCCCCGATGCCCCAGACCCTGCGCCACGGCAGCAGCGTGATGAACGCGAGCATCACGGTCACGGCGAGGAGCAGCACTCCCGCATAGGTCATGTAAATGCTGTACAAGCCTTTGGCTCGGAAGAACGGCGCTGCCCGGCAGGCGTCCAGCTTCACGCGGAGCAGGCTTGCTTCCCACGCAGGAATGGGAATGTCGCTCCGGCATGCCACAATCTGAAGCAGCCCGTAGAGCGAGATGATCACCACCGCAACAAAAAACCACCGGAGAAGCTTGAGCCCCCTGGTCTCATCGTCAACACCGTTCACGGCCAGGTAGAACGTCACAATGAGGAGGAGGTCCTTGGCTTCAAAGAAAGCTCGTCTCGGCTCCAATGAGAACGCGGCGGAGAGCATCGTGACGGCCACGAAGGCCAGCAGCGGTGCGAGGAGCGGAAGCCGATATGCTGCCCGGCGCCCATATTGAGTCAGGCGGCAGAGCTCGGCGATGGTGAGGAGACCGAGTGTGAGCTGGGCCGCGCTGATTGACACCGTGAGCGCGAGTAAAAAGATCGCGAGGAGAACTGGAGCGGCGCGATCGGCGGCCCCTGCGAGAGTCATAGACGCCACGCCTCGACGCCGCAACCGAACGATCGCGTGACAGGCGAGGGGCCGGTGTGAAGCTGCCCCGGCGTCATTGGCTCAGGGCAGAGCAAACGGGGGGGCCAAATCGGGGTCCATCTGGTAGGAATAGAGTCGGCGATACACGCCGTCCCGGGCCATCAGCTCATCATGGCGTCCCGATTCCACGATGCGACCGGCATGAATGACCAGGATCCGGTCGGCGCTTCTCACTGTGGAGAGCCGATGGGCGATCACGAAGACCGTCCGCCCCTTCATCAAATTCGTCAGGGCCTGGTGGACCAGGAACTCGCTTTCAGCGTCCAGATCAGACGTGGCCTCATCGAGGATCAGGATCGGAGGGTCCTTGAGAAAGGCGCGCGCGATGGCAATCCGCTGCCGCTGGCCACCAGAGAGCTTGACCCCGCGTTCGCCCACCAGACTGTCATAACCATTCGGCGTGCTGGCAACGAACTGGTGGGCCTGCGCCAACTGGGCGGCCTGCTCGACCTCCTCGCGCGTCGCATCGAGCCGGCCATAGGCGATATTCGCGTAGATCGTGTCATTGAAGAGGAACGTCTCCTGAGTCACGATCCCGATCTGCGCCCTGAGGGATGCCACCGAGAGGTCTTTGACGTCCACGCCGTCCACGCGGATCTGTCCTTCTGTGACGTCATGGAAGCGAGGGATCAAATCCACCAGGGTTGACTTTCCCGCGCCGGACATCCCCACGAAGGCGACCACCTCGCCTTTCTTGACCGTGAAGCTGATCTCCTTGAGCACTTGTTCATCGCCATCAGGATACCTGAAGGATGCGCGCTCGAACTCGACCCGGTCCTGGAACCCTGTGAGCGCGTGCGCGCCTGGTCGATCCACGATCGTCGGCGGGGCGTCGAGAAGCTCGAAGATTCGCTCCGCTGAGCTCACGGTCTGCTGCAAGCTGTTCCAGAGCCGCGAGAGCTTCCTGACCGGAGCGTAGAGCAGCAACACGGCGGCGAGAAACGAGAAGAACGTGCCGGGGGTCATCGAGCCGTCGATCACCCTGGTGCCGGCATACCAGAGTCCAAGAGCCATCCCGAAGGCCGCAAGCAGCTCCATAAGGGGCTCTGTCAGCTCGTCGGTCCGGTGGTCCTTGATCGCCAGCGCCAGCAGGCGTTGATTCAATTTGTCGAAGCGCTCGCGCTCGTGTCCCTCGCGACCAAAGGCCTTCACGATCTTGGTCCCGGTGAACGCCTCCTGAAGGAGAACGTTCATCTCGGCCGTCTTCTCCTGGGCGCGCTTGTTGATCTTGTAGAGCTTCCGGCCGATCACCCGCACCATCACCCCCACCATGGGGAATGCGACGATCGCGAAGAGGGTGAGGAGCCACTCCCTCACAAACATCACCGTGAGCAGCGCAACGATCGTGACGACCTGGCGGAACGCCATCACGAGGGCCTGCGAGGAGAAGCGGGCCA
>DATEAO010000521.1:0-2428 GCA_035288345.1 Candidatus Methylomirabilota bacterium
GCTCTGGCAGCTTCTCGTCGCCTGTGGGATCGCGCGGCAGACGGAGGTTCTCCGCCAGCGCCTGCCGCTGCCCCTGGAAACCACGCACCTCATCCTGGCCCATCACGCTCCGCTGTCGATCCGTTTCCGCTTCGACGAGAAGCGCTTCGACGTCGACGGGGCGTACAACGTTCGCTACGAGGTCATCAAAAAGCGCATCGACAAGGCAATGGTCCGGAGCTCGGACGAGCGGGTCACGCAGCCGGGCCGCATGGCCATCGTGTACGCCCAGCCGGTGGAGGCGCAGGAGTATCGCGAGTACCTCGACTACCTGATGGCCAACGGCTATGTGACCGGCCCGGTCGAGGAACTGGAGTTGGACGAGCTGCAAGGCGTGCACGGCCTGCGCGCGTTGCGCGTGGCGGTAGACCTTTCCGTGCCGCCGAGGGCCCCGCACCCGGCCCTCGAGGAAGCCGCCCAAGCCCTGCGCGCACTCAAAGTCTGACGTCGCCCACCCCTTCAGCTTCGTCCCCGACCTGGACTTCTCCGTTTCGAGGATCTGGAGCAGTTCGCCGGCGTCAATATCGCCCTTGAGCGGCCCTTCATCCGCGCTGTACCATCGCCTCGCTCAGGAGGGTCGGATGGTAGCAGGCCGTTGAAAACTCTGTAAGGCAGGCTGTTCAAAAAGGTCCAGATGCAAGGCGGCGAGGAAGTGAGGAGTGAGGCGTACTTAGATGTACGCTGCAACGACGAGCGACGAAGCCAACGCCGCAGATGGGCCTTTTTCAACAGCCTGGTAGGGGCTGACGAGCCGTGACGTCAGGAGATCGCAACGCAGTCCACCAGGCGGCTGCCCGCGCCCAGGCCGAAGTGGCTCGGGCGATCGCGTCGTCGCGTGACCTCGAGTCGGTCCTCGACCTGGTCGTCGACCGGGCGCGAGAGCTGCGGTACGATTGGCGCCTGGCTAATGAGCGGAACTCGCGCGACGAGGGCAAGAGCAGCGCCCGCCGCCACCAGGCGCGATGAGTTTGTCGGAGCGGTTAGCTATCAGACGTCAGCGATCAGCTAGGCACACCCTTTTTCCGAAGCTGTGTGCTGACCGCCCCCTACAGATTTCTCCGAAATCTCAACGCTGGGAGCACCCATGTTGCGGTTTGGCGTTCCGCCAAACCGATGGGTGCTGAACGCTAAAGGGTTAGCCTTCGAAGGTGCGCTCCAACTGCGCCTTCAGTCGCTCCAGCTCTTCGGGATCGATCCTCATCCCGAGGGCAAGCCCCATCTCGGTCAGGATGGCTTTGATCTCGTTGAGCGATTTCTTCCCGAAGTTTTTGGTCTTCAACAGTTCCGCTTCGGTCTTGCAGACGAGATCCGCGATGGTCCGAATGTTGGCCGTCTTCAGGCAGTTCGAGGCGCGGACAGAGAGCTCCAGCTCATCGACTGTCCGAAACAGGTTCTCGTTCAGCTCAAGCCGTTGTGTGACGACCTCAACTTCTTCTTCTTCAGGCTCGGTCCCCTCGGGGAACCGACAGAGCATGTCGAACTGCTCGTCGAGAATCTTGGCGGCTTCGCCCACGGCTTCTTGCGGCGTGACGCTGCCGTTGGTCCAGATCTCCAGTACAACGCGCTCTGATCCTTTGCTCCCCTTGACAGGCTCCACGTGAAAATTCACGCGCTGAACCGGTGTGAAATCCGCGTCCATCAGAATCGCATTGATCGGGAGCGCTTCCACCTCCCGCTTCTCGGCCGGGGCATACCCGCGGCCCCGCTCCACGCACACTTCTAATTCGAGCACTCCATCTCGGTCGAGTGTCGCAAGGGTTTGGTCGGGGTTCAGGATCTCGACCTGAGCATTCGGCTCGAAATCTCGGGCCGTGACCACCTTGGGACCTGTGGCGCGAAGCCTGAGCAATCGCGGACGGCTCCCATGGAGCTTGAGCACCACTTTGCGGATGTTCATGACGATGTCGAGCGTGTCCTCGAGAACATCCGGCAGATAGGAGAACTCATGGAGCACCCCGGCGATCTTCACCCACGAGGGCGCCGCGCCGCAAATGGACGAAAGAAGTACTCGACGAAACGCGTTCCCTACAGTGAGGGCGAACCCCGGCTCAAACGGCTCGAGCACAACTTTGGCGTAATTGCGCTCTTTGGTCACCCACTCGGGATGCTTCGGAACGGCTAACTGAAGCTCCAACATGAAGGCCTCCTAGTTTCTCAAAATCCACGCGGGTAAAACACGTGCTCTGGGCACACTTCACTGAAACCAACGCGACATTATACCAGATTCTTGGCGAAGCAAACGCTGAGGCGTATCGCGCCATCTAAAATGTTACCGAGGGAGAAATCATCGCGCCATTTGAGATGTTACCCTCGCGGCCATCGGGCCGAAGGAGGGGAACATCATGAGCCACCACGCCAAATGGGAATACCTGCGAGCCATCTCTTTGCG
>DATEAO010000522.1:0-4430 GCA_035288345.1 Candidatus Methylomirabilota bacterium
ACCGTAGATGAAAAAATCATGCGCGCGCTTGAGAAGCGCGCCGAAATCATCCAGGCCATCTTGGCCGAGATCAAAGGATAGCTGCCATGAACATGGATCAACTGAAGGAGTTTGTCTCGCTTGAAAGGCGCAGGAAGGAGCTCGACTCCGAACTGAAAGCCATCGCCGCCCGACTTGACGACCTCGAACAGGCCCTGGTCCCACAGTTTCTGACCGACGGCGTCAACTCGCTCAAGATCAACGGCCGCGTCGTTTATCTCGCCGAGGACATTTACGCCAGCCCCATAAACGATCGGGCCGAGGTCATCGCCGCCCTCAAGAAGTCCGAGCTGGGCCAGTACGTCTCGGAGAACTACAACGCGCAATCGCTGAAGGCGTTCGTTCGGGAAGTAGCTGGAGAGGCGCGGTTGCGGTGCGAACAGGAACAATGCCTGTTCAGCGAGGAAGAGGTACGGCGGTCGCTTCCGACGCCGCTCGGAGACACGTTGAAGATCTCGTTCGTTCATTCCCTGCGTAGCAGGAAAGCCTAAAAACAAAAAAGGAGCCAATCATGTCTCAACAACTCGTCAAAGCAGAACCTCAGTCCATCATTCATGCATTCCAGACCGACCTGGCCGCGATCCACGCTGCCATCAGCACAAACATCGGCGCCGGCGGTCTCACCGAATTCGATCTGCCCCGGATCAAGATCCCCGCCGGTGGAGGTCTCCAGTGGCCGGTGCCTTCGCTCGAAGGTGAAACGATGGAATCAGTCATCGAAGGGGTGATTGTACTGGCGCGGGACACTCGCGCCTACTACTCCCAACCGCTCAGCGAAGGCGGCGGCAACCAACCACCTGACTGCTTTTCGTCGGACGGGAGCACGGGCGTTGGAAAACCGGGCGGCACTTGCGTGACTTGCCCTCTTGCCCAGTACGGCAGCGCGGCAGGCGGTCGCGGACAGGCCTGCAAACAGATCAAGCAGGTGTTCGTCTTGCGCGGCAGCTTGCTTCTGCCCGAGGTGATCTCGCTGCCGCCCACAAGCCTCAAGGCAGCCAAGCAGTACCTGTTGAAGCTCACCTCCCAGGGCATTCCCTACTACTCCGTGGTCACACGTGTGGGCCTCGAGCGCACGAAGAACTCCCAAGGGATCGCCTACAGCCGGGCAACCTTCGCCTTCGTTCGGCGGTTGACTCCGGACGAAGTCAAGAAAGCCCAGGAGTACCACGAGATGCTCAAGCCCCTGGTCCAGAGGATGACCGTGGATCTGGACGCATCCGAAGTGCGCGACGACCAGTGACGCCGTGGGGAAAACGCGACTGGAGGTGAAACCATGACCGACAACGTGCTGATTGATCTGCTGGCCCGGCAGGTCCTGCGCTGGAGTGTCGCCCCGGATCGCTTTCTTACTGGGAACCGCTCCTGGATTCCCAAGTGGAAGTTCAATCCGCTCGAGCGGCTTGAGGACGCCTTCAGGCTGCTCGATCACGACAAGTCGGTCCGCTACTCGATCTCCCGGAGCGGTAATGCCTTTGAAGTCGAAGTCGAGCACGACGGGAAGGTGGGCAGGGCGACAGGCGATTCCAAGCCACGAGCCGTCACGTTGGCTTTTGCCCGCAGTCTCGGTTTGGAGGTGTAACCAGATGCGCAATGAACGTTCGTGCCGCGAGTCCGCCCTGGTTGCCGGGATTATCGCTGCGCTTCGAGAGATCCCCTGTTGTGTGGTTCGTAAGCGGCATGGCACAGCCTGGGGCATTGCCGGCGATCCCGATCTCTACGGTTCGATCAACGGCCGCCACTTCGAGATTGAAGTGAAACGACGGAGTGAAAAGCCTACACCACTCCAGCAGGCACGTCTTGCGGAGTGGCGCCGGGCTGGTGCGCTTGCCGGAGTCGCATACAGCGTGGACGAGGCGTTGTCTATTTTGAGCGCTGCGGGAAAGGGGTCCACGGGATGAGCGAGCCAGCTTATAGCCTCGAAGCCTGGCGTCGCTTGAAAGAGCCGAAGCAGAATCCGTGTCAGCAGGAACCAGAATGCTCCGAGGTTCCGGGCGACGCCGCGGCGGATAACGGTCCTCCCGCCAGTATCTTCGATGGAAAGCGGTACACGCCCGAGGAGTGGATTTGGCACCACTGCGTGCCCAAAGACCCAGTGAAAGCAAGACCGGAACCGGATGACAAGTGCCCGGTCCACTGGGCAGATTGCGGAGGCACCCGCGTCTGGATCGTAAGAGACGGCGAACGGTGGCTCATGTATGCGGGGTCTCGCCGGCCAGGGTCTCGGAGAACAGATTTCGCTTCTCCATTTCTCGCTCACGCAATGCAAACGGCTGAGTGCTGGTACGGGCCCCCACACGATGGGTGGCATGCCGAAGAAGACCTCGCAAAAGGTTCACGGTGACTCCTCTCGAATTTCTCAACCTGCTTTGGCAGTACAAGCCGGAGGACCTTTATCTCCTGATATGGACGCTTGCCGACAAGCGGTCCTACTGGCATCGGGACATTACGGAATCCGCTGAGGCCGTGGAACGTGCCAGCGGCCGAGATGTTTATGTAGGCGTCGGGCTCGCCAGTCGCGATTATGGCCCCGCCCATCGCTGCGGTTCCGATGAGATTGCTGGCCTCGCGGGCTTCTGGGCCGACTTTGATCTCCGCTCTGATGCCCACAGCAAGAAGGCTCTCCCAGTGACGATCCCGGATGCGCTCTCCATCATCCCGGCGTCGATGCCGCCGACCATCGTGGTCTCAACCGGCAATGGTGCTCACGCTTGGTGGTTGCTTAAAGAACCCCATGTGTTTGACAACGATCAGGAGCGGAAGGATACCGCCAGGCTGGTCGCTCGCTGGCATACGCTCCTTCGTCTTCGTGCGGCGCAGTGCGGCTGGGCCTTCGACCGGCTTTCCGACCTCGCTCGGGTGCTCCGAATTCCTGGCACCATCAACGCCAAGGACCCGAGCAACCCGAAAGAAGTCACGGTCCACTCCACCACGGACCGCCGCTACAACCTCTCCGACTTCGAAGAGTTCCTGGACGAAGGCGCCATCCCCGACCCGGAAGCTGAGGACCGAGCGGCGCGTGAGCGGGCCGAGCGGTTTGCGGACAAGCCGCTCGTCATCAATCGCAACGTGCGGATTCCCGATGAGACCCTCGAAAGCTGGATGGCGCTGGACATGCGGTTCAAGAACACCTGGCTACGCCAGCGCCACGATCTGAATGACCAGAGCCAGAGCGGATACGATCTGGCGCTCGCGTGCTTCGGCGTGGATGCCGGCCTCAGCGAGCAGCAGATTGTGGATCTGATCATTCACCACCGCTCTCTCTACAAACAGAAGCTGCGCACACGCCTCGACTACTTTCAGCGGACTATTTCCAAAGCCGCCAGTCGGAGCGATGGCATCGAGCCACTTCATGCACCGCCACCGCTGGAACCGAGCTCCGCCAACGTACCACAACCCGAGCTCCCTGAGAGTCAGAACACCACTTCTCAAGGGGAGCCAGGCGGGGAGAAGCCGGTCGATCCCGCGACTGCCAAGGCAGTCCTCTGCGAGCAGATCTCGACAGCCCTGGGCGTCCGAGTTCTTCGTTTGGTGAAGCTCACGGGCAAGGAACCGGTCTACCGAATGGAACTGGAGCAAGGAAAGATTGAGTTTGCCAGCGTCGGGAAGCTCATTGACCAGCACTCGGTCCGGGTCGCCATCGCCGGCTCCGTCGGCCGTCTCATTCCCAAGATTAAATCGAAGGCGTGGGAGCAGCTCGCACAGATGATGCTCGACGCCTGCATCATCGAAGAGGGCAGCGAGGAAATGGAATTTGAAGGCGCCGCTCGGATGTACGTCGCTCAGTATCTCTCGGAAACCGCGTTTATCCCCTCCATCGAAGCGCAGACGGTCCAGAATGCCAGAAAGCCCACCGTCATCAATGGCCAGATCACCATCTGCGCCAGCGACATCCAGTTCTACATCAACAAAACAACGTTTCAGAACCTCTCGGTCAAAGCGGTCGTATCGATGCTGGCCGCCCTGGGTGCCAAGAGCGTGCGGGTACGCGGCGCGAAGTTTCGGGAGCAGAGCCGGTGGGTGCTGCCGGAGTCGGAGTTCAAGCCTTGCGAATATTGCGCGCACCAAAGGGAGCCAGGTGATGATGACGAATGAACAGACGAGTGGCACGCTTGAGGGAATCGGACAGCAGGACCACTCCGCAACTTCGGAGTACCGGATCTTTGGCCCTCCGGGAACGGGCAAGACGACGAACCTCACCAGGCAGATCCGCCGCGCGGTGGACCGCTTCGGCGCGGACTCCGTCCTGGTTACCAGCTTTTCGCGGGCGGCAGCCGCGGAACTGGCCGGGAGGGATCTGCCCATCAGCCCCGACCGGATCGGAACGCTGCACTCGCATTGTTACCACGCGCTGGGGGCTCCGGAGATCGCAGAGACGCATGTGAGCGAGTGGA
>DATEAO010000523.1:0-4286 GCA_035288345.1 Candidatus Methylomirabilota bacterium
CCCGGAAGAAGCTGGAACAATGGATCGGACGTGAGGTCGAATTGCTGATAGAGGAGAGAAACCGCCGAGGGCAGCTTGCCGGGCACACTCGCACACACATCAACGTGGTGTGCGACGGGCCTGACGAGTTCGTCGGAGAGCTTGCCATCGTGCGCGTGGAGCGCGTGACGCCAACGACGATGATCGGCGCGCTGGCTTAACTGAATCTTGCAAACCAGCGTCACCTCTCGCTTCCTTGAATCTCAACAGCGCCTCTGGTAGGATAGCTTCCGCACACCCAAGCGGTTTGGTGTTGGAGGCAAGGAGGAATCACGATGAATAACGCCATAAAGACCGGGCTCTTGCTCGCCATCCTCACGGCTCTCTTTGTCGTGATCGGTGGGGCCATCGGAGGCGAGCAGGGCATGATCGTCGCGTTCATGTTCGCCCTCGTTATGAACTTCGCGAGCTACTGGTTTTCAGACAAGATCGTGCTCGCGATGTATCGGGCGAAGCCGATTGAGGAGTCTGAGGCACCCGCGCTCTACCGGATCGTGCGGACACTCGCCACCCGCAGTGGCATCCCAATGCCAAAGGTGTATCGCATCCCAAGCGAGACCCCGAATGCCTTCGCAACCGGACGAAGTCCTCAGCACGCGGCCGTGGCGGTCACCGAGGGGATCACACGGATCCTCAGCGAGGAGGAGCTGGAAGGGGTGCTCGCCCATGAGCTGGCGCACGTGAAGAACCGCGACGTCCTGATTTCGACGATCGCGGCGACCATGGCCGGCGCAATCACCTACCTGGCGCACATGGCTCAATGGGCAGCCATCTTCGGTGGCCGGCGCGACGACGAGGAAGAAGGGGGCGGGATGTTCGGCGCCATTTTCATGGCCATCCTGGCGCCGATCGCAGCCATGCTAGTGCAGATGGCAGTGTCGCGGGCGCGAGAGTTCCAGGCCGACGCCACTGGGGCAAAGATCGCAGGCAAATCTTGGGGGCTCGCCAGCGCGCTCGGGAAGCTCCATCAGGCCTCTCAGATCGTCCCAATGGACGCCAGCCCGGCGACGGCTCATCTGTTCATTGTGAATCCCCTTTCGGGCGGCTCATTCCTGAAGCTCTTCTCGACCCACCCGCCCATCGAGGAACGCATCGCCCGGCTGCGCGCCATGCGCCTCGGGTAATCACGCTCCGGTCGTAGCGCTGGCGCCCGGGCTTTCGCCCGCCTGTATCCCCGTTGCCTTGTGAGGGGAGAGAAGGGCTGCTAGAATACCGTCTGGATGCGCCCCACATCTGAAATGCATGCTCCCGATGCCCCGACGATCTCAGACGCCATTCACGCCCAAGGGGTGCGGAAGAGGTTCGGGGGAAACGTTGTCCTGGAGAAGATTGATCTCTCTCTGATGCCGGGCGAGAGTATGGCGCTTCTCGGCCCGAACGGCGCGGGAAAGACCACGCTCCTCAAGATTCTCGCCACATTGATCCGTCCCTCGAACGGTGTCGTTCGCGTTGGCGGGTACGACGTCACGCGCGATACCGAGCAGGCCCGCCGCGCGATCGGGTTGCTGGCCCACGGGAGTTACGTCTACGAAGACCTCACGGCGATCGAGAACCTCCACTTCTGGGCGACGCTGGCGAATGGCCGGCCGGAACGAGAACGTCTTCGCGCAGCGTTGGCGCAAGTCGAGTTGGAATCGGTGGCGGACGAACGGGTCCGCACGTTTTCATCCGGGATGAAGCGGCGTCTCGGCCTGGCTCGCCTGCTTCTTTCGCCGCCTCGCATCCTGCTCCTCGACGAGCCGTACGCGGCCCTCGATCAGCGAGGGAAGAAATGGCTCGAGGAGTTTCTCCTCGCGTTCAAAACGAAAGGGGGAACGGTCCTGCTGGCGACACACAGCTTCGGAACGGGCCTGGGCATCGCGGATCGTGTCGCCATTCTCGCGGGCGGCCAGATCGTTCTCGACCGAGCGATGGCCACCCTCTCTCGAGAAGAGCTTCACCGCCTGTATGCCCTCCACACGGAAGACGCCCGATGACCTACGCTCGTCGCGCGTGGGTGATCCTCTGGAAGGACCTCCTCACGGAGCAACGGTCAAAGGAGAGCTTGAACGCGATCGTCTTCTTCACGCTGCTCCTCCTCTTCATTTTTCAGTTCGCTCTCGGCCCGGACCGGGAGCTGCTCCGGGCCGTGCTTCCTGGAATCCTCTGGCTCGGGTTCATCTTTGCGGGCTTGCTCGGGCTCGGGCGAAGCTTCCTCGCGGAGCGCGAGAACGACTGCTGGGAAGGATTGATCTTGACCCCAGGCGACAAGTCGGCCTTCTTCGTGGGCAAGCTGATCGGCAACGTTGTGCTCATGGCCGTGGTTGAGGCGCTCTTCCTCGTGCTGTTCGGGATCTTTTACAACGTCGATCTCTGGTCCACGCTGCCTCAGCTCGCTCTTGTCGTGTTTCTCGGTACGGTTGGCCTCGCGGCAGTCGGGACAACGTTCGCTGCAATGACCGCGGACGTGAGGGCACGAGAGCTGCTCTTCCCGCTGCTTGTGCTGCCCGCGCAGGTGCCGCTGCTTTTGGGGACCGTGAAGGCGACCGAGGCAGTGTTTCAGGGGTTGCCACTGGCTGAAGTTGGCCACTGGCTTAAACTACTCGCGGCTGCCGATATCGTGTATCTTGTTGTGGGGATCCTCACGTTTGAATTCATCTTGGAAGCCTGACCGGCCGTGAAGGGTGAAATGTGAAGCGTGAAGCGTTAGAAACAATGCGTAACAAGCTTTCTCTTCCCTTCCCTTCATCCTCTCCCCTGAGGGGAGAGGGCCGGGTGAGGGGCACGCTTCACACTTCACGCTTCACGCTTCACGTCTCATAGCATGACGAAATGGCTCGGCTGGCTAGCGATCATCGGCCTAATCGCGGGGCTTATAATGGGGTTCGGCTACGCGCCAAGAGAGATGACGCAAGGGAACGTTCAGCGCATCATGTACCTGCATGTGCCTGCCATCCTCACCGCTTACCTCGCCTTCGGTATTGTGTTCGTGGCGAGCCTGATCGTGCTCTTCAAAAGGAGCTCCATGGCTGACCGGTGGGGTCACGCCGCGTGCGAGATCGGCGTGATCTTCACCGGCCTCACCCTCGTCTCCGGGTCGATTTGGGGAAAGCCAACGTGGGGGACTTGGTGGACGTGGGACGCGCGGCTCACCTCAACCGCTGTCCTCTTTCTCATCTACGTCGGCGCGCTTCTGCTTCGCGGCATGGTCGATGACCCCGAGCGCGGAGCCCGGTACGCGGCCGTGGTGGGCATCATCGGCGCGTTGAACATTCCCATCGTGCACTTCTCGGTGACGTGGTGGCGAACGTTGCACCAGCCCGCGACGCTTCTCGGGCCCGAGCGCGCTCCGATCTCAGCGCCCATCTTCCTGGCCCTCGTGGTGAACCTGGTGGCCTTTACCCTGCTCTTCGCCTACCTGATGGCCAAGCGAATCGAGCTGCGTCGCCTTCAGGACAGTTTGTATGCCTGATCATTGGGGATATGTGTTGGCTGCTTACGGGATTGCGCTCGTTGTCCTGGTGGGGTACTGGCGCCGGCTTCAGCGCCTCTCCCGAGGGCTGCGGCGTTCGAAGCGCGGGGGTGAGCGCACCTCATGAGGCAGAAAAAATTCATTCTCGGTGGCATTGTGATCGTGCTGGCGCTCGCGTATCTGATCTATGCCGGCGTGAGCCAGTCAGTGGTCTACTTCGTCACGCCCAGCGAGCTCTCGGCCCAGCCGGTCGCGGGGAAAGCGTATCGGTTGGGTGGGCTGGTGAGCCAGGGCTCGCTCAGATGGGAGCCCAAGAGCCTTGACCTCTCGTTCACGCTCACTGACGGGAAGGCCAATATTCCGGTGACGCACAAAGGCACACCGCCTGACCTCTTCGCCGAGGGACGGGGCGCCGTGGTGGAAGGGACGTGGAGTCCAGAGGGGTACTTCAAAGCCTCACTGATCATGGCCAAGCATTCCGAGGAGTACAAAGCCCCGCACGGCGACGCCGAAGCCGGTTACAAAGAGCTTCTCAAAACTTTGAAGTCCCAATCAAACGACAACAACAAATAGAACCGATAACCTTAGTTCTCGAAAAAAGAGTGTGGGCCGAGCGCGGGCTTTGCCAGCGCAAACTTTTGGGGGAGGAATCGGAAGGGGGGCTCGCCCCCCTCCGAGGGGATGACACCTGAGATCGGATACGGGCTGCTTTGGGTTGCGCTCGGGCTAGCGCTCTACGGCTCGACGAGCGCGGCGCTTGGCGCGCGCCTGAATCGCCCGGTGATGGTCCTCTCCG
>DATEAO010000524.1:0-5477 GCA_035288345.1 Candidatus Methylomirabilota bacterium
CGTGAGCGGCTGCACACTCACGCCCAGCCAGCCACGAGAGACCTTCCCTTTCGCGACAAGCTCTGTGTAGATCTTTTTCGCCATATTGATCGGGATCGCGAAGCCGATTCCCTGTCCCCCGGCGACGATCGCGGTGTTGATCCCGATGACCTCACCCTTCATGTTGACGAGCGGGCCACCCGAGTTGCCGGGGTTGATCGCCGCGTCGGTCTGAAGGAAGTCGTCGAAGGGACCTTGCCCGATCACCCGCCCTCGCGCGCTGATGATCCCGGCGGTGACGGTCTGCTCGAGGCCGAACGGTGACCCGACCGCAAGCACCCAATCCCCGATGTTCACCTTATCCGAGTCGCCGAGCGGAAGGGCCGAGTAAGGGCCACCGCCTTGCAACCGAAGCACCGCGACGTCCGTCCGTTTGTCCAACCCGACCACTTTTGCCTTGTGTTTCTTTCCGTCCGAGCTCACGATCTCAATCTCTGAGGCGCGCTCCACCACATGCGCGTTGGTCAGGACGATCCCTGACGGATCGACGATGACCCCGGATCCCAAGCTCCGCTGAATATGCTCAGGCGTCTCACCGAAGAAACGCCGGAAGAACTCGGGTCCGAAGAACTCCTCGAACGGGCTCCGCCCACCGCCGAAGCCGCGCACGACACTCACAGTGTTGATGTTGACCACACCCGGCTTCACCGCGGCGGCTACCTCCGCAAAGGTGTTGGTGTTTACGGGGAGCGCGGCCTTGAGAATAGGGGCCTGGACGACAGAAGACATCGGTTTCCCTTGTTCCCCGGCCCCCGCGATCCAGCCGCCGAGGCCAACGCCGATTCCCAGCGCGAGAAGCAGGGCCAAGATCAAAGAACGTCGCCTCATCTGAATCATTCGCGTTCCCTCCTCATCGGGCACACTCATGTGCCTGGGCGAAGCGACGGCGCCGAGAGCTGAGCGTCCCGGCCGTTTGCGGCCTCGGCGAGAAACCGCCGAAGCACTTCGCCCTCTAGAGTCTCTTTCGCTTTTAGTTCCGCTGCCGCAGCGAGCAGCACGCCTTTTCTCACCGTCAAGATCCCGCGAACCCGGTCGTGTATCCGGTCGATAATACGCCGGATCTCTTCATCGATCGCGCGAGCTGTTTCTTCGCTGTATTCCCGTTCCTTTGGCCAGCCAAACCCGCCGCCCTTAAGAAAGGGCGAGCCGTCGCTCCCGCCGAAGGTGAGCGGGCCCAGACGCTCTGACATCCCGTATCTCGTCACCATGAGGCGAGCCAACTCCGTGGCGCGCTCCAGATCGTTATGCGCGCCGGTGGAGACGTCGCCGTAGACGATCTCTTCAGCGCCCCGTCCCCCCAGGAGCACGGCGATCCGGTCCTCGAGCTCAAGGCGGGTCAGGAGGTAGCGGTCTTCGGTCGGGAGCTGATAGGTCATGCCGAGCGCCGCGACGCCACGCGGAATAATCGTGACCTTATGGACCGGGTCCGCGTGCTCCACGGAGAGCGCCACGAGCGCGTGCCCCATCTCGTGGTGCGCGACAATATCGCGCTCCTTCTCGGAGAGGACGCGGCTCTTCTTTTCGAGCCCGGCAATCATCCGGTCGATCGCCTCCTCGAGATCCGCCATCTCCACCGCGTCTTTCTCTTTGCGGGCCGCGAGCAGCGCGGCTTCATTGATAATGTTGGCCAGCTCGGCGCCGGCAAAGCCTGGGGTCCGCGCCGCGATCACCCGGAGGTCAACACTCGGCGCAAGCTTCACGTTCCGGGCATGGACTTTCAAGATCGCCTCGCGACCGTTCACGTCGGGCTTATCCACCACCACCTGGCGGTCGAAGCGGCCGGCCCTCAGCAGCGCCGCATCGAGCACCTCCGGACGGTTGGTCGCGGCCATAATGATGACGCCCTTGGATGAATCGAAGCCGTCCATCTCGACCAGGAGCTGGTTCAGGGTCTGCTCGCGCTCGTCATGACCGCCGACAAATCCGGCTCCGCCGCCCCGGGTCTTTCCGATCGCGTCCAGCTCGTCGATGAAGACGATGCAGGGCGCCTTCTCTTTGGCCTGTTCGAAGAGGTCGCGCACCCGGGCCGCGCCGACCCCCACAAACATCTCCACAAACTCGGAGCCCGAGATGAAGAAGAAGGGCACATCCGCCTCTCCCGCCACCGCGCGTGCCAGGAGCGTCTTGCCGGTCCCCGGAGCGCCGACGAGCAGCGCCCCTTTGGGAATCCGACCGCCGAGGCGCTGGTACTTCTTGGGGTTCTTCAGGAAGTCGATGACCTCCTCCAGCTCGGCCTTGGCCTCGTCGACGCCCGCCACGTCCTGAAAGGTCACCTTCAACTCTTTTCGATCGTAGATCTTCGCCTTCGACCTCCCGAACGAGAGCGCCTGGGTCGGACCGCCGCCAACCCGCCGCATCAAGAAAACCCAGATCCCGACCATCACCGCCAGCGGAAGGACCCACCCCAGGATGAGGTCCCTCACGAGGGTCGATTCGATGCGCCCCGCGAACTCCACCTTGTGGGTCTCAAGCTCTTTCAGGAGCGAGGACTCCTCAATCCCGGGGATCCGCGTGATGGTGATGACAACGGGGCTGGCTTGACCGGTGACGAATTCGCGGAGCCGACCTCCTGCGCCCTGAGGCTCGGCCGGGATGCTCCCCGGCTTGAGCACGCCTCGAATTTCTTTTTCCCCAACAGAAACGCGGAGCAGCTTCCCCTCACGGACCCACTGCAAGAACTGGCTATAGGGGATCTCCACCGCCTGGGGAGTGAGCAGCCAGCTCTGAATCATCGAGATGACGATGACCGCCAACGCCAGGTAGACGAGGGAAAAGCGCGCCTTCTGCTTGATCTCCCGCTTCATCGCGGTGCTCCCGGCGCGCATAGACGGGGCGCGTTTGCGCAGACTTCACACGTCATCAGGCTGAGGTGCATCATGATGGAATCATGCTACTGGAAAGGATAGGGGCTGTCAAACTTACGGCGGATCAGAATCATCGCGATTCGGCACGTTTGACGCGCGTGGACGCCGAGCTATTCGTGAGGCCGCATGTTGGGCAATTTCTTCTTGACAAGCAGCGACTCAATGACCTAAAACTTCGTTGTGATTATGAGAACAAGCCCGTCTCGCGTCGAATCGAGATGAGGCGGACCAGTTTCACGCGGTTCACTCCACCAACACCCTGAGGTCACCCATCGCCATCAGGGATTTTTTTGCGCTGACCTTGAAACACGGGGGGCATTTGTCAGGGGCCATGGCGCGCTGGTTCACCCCCCCCCGCCTTCGTCTCTCACTCCTCTTTCTCATTCTGCTGTGCGCTGTCCCCGTATTCGCGCAAGAATCAAAGGAGGTCGCGTACCGGGCGTTCCCGTACATCGGCTCCCGGCTCGCGGTCTGGGCCATCGCCCAGCTCCATCTGAACTTCGCGGCCTTTATCCTCGGCGTTCCCATCTTTGCGGTCATCATCGAGATCATGGGGTGGCGGACCCGGGACCCGAAGTACGACTGGCTCGCCCATGAGTTCGTGAAGCTGACCTTTGCGGCGTTCTCCACCACCGCGCTCCTCGGCGCGCTGCTTCTCTTCCTCTTCGTCGGACTCTACCCCAAGTTCTGGGCCTACATGGCCGGGATCTTCACGCCGACCTTCTGGATCTACGCCGCGCTCTTCTTCCTGGAGACGTTCACGGTCTACCTCTGGTATTACGGGTGGGAGTGGCTCTCCGGACCCAAGAAGTGGGTCCACGTCTGCTTGGGCGTGCTCTCGAATCTCTTCGGCACCGCGATCCTGGTGGTCTCCAACTCGTGGGTCACGTTCATGGTCTCTCCCGGCGGGATTGACGATGCAGGAAACCTCGTGAGCCTCTGGGGCGCCATCAACAACTACGCCTGGATGCCGATCAACATCCATCGGCTGATCGCGAACATTGTCTTTGGCGGGACCATTGCCGCGGCGTACGCGGCGTTTCGCTTCCTCTCCGCGACGAGCGATGAGGAGCGGGCCCGCTACGACTGGATGGGATACATCGGCAACTTCGTGGCGCTCTCGGCCTTTATCGTGCTCCCCTTTGCCGGCTATTACCTCGGGCGCGAGATTTATGCCTTCAACCAGACGATGGGGATCACGATGATGGGTGGCTTCATGTCCTGGCTCTGGATCATCCAGGCGATCCTGATCGGCGTGCTCTTCATCGGCTCGAACTACTATCTCTGGCTCGGGATGGAGCGCATCCCCGGCTCCGAGCGCTATCGGAAGTACATCCCGTACCTCATCATGGTGATCGCGGCAGGCTTCATGGTCTGGGCGACCCCGCGGAGCCTCATAGTCACGCTCCAGGAGGCGCGGGCCATGGGCGGCACCCATCATCCGATCCTGGGTTTCCTCGGCGTCATGTCGGCAAAGAACACCGCTGTGAACCTCATGATCCTCACCACGTTCCTCTCGTTCCTTCTCTACCGCCGCGCGAATAAAGCCTCGCTGAGGCCGTGGGCCTCGACAGGCGTCGCCGCGCAATGGGCGGTCTTTGCACTCGCTGCCGCGATCGTGACGTTCTATGGCGTGTACGGCTACTTTGTGGAGTCCATTGTCAGGATCGGGTTTTCGGTCTACCAGGTGTTGGCGGTGCTCGGCGCGATCGTCGTGATCATGGCGATCGACATCCCCATGTTCAAGGGCGCCAAAGCGACCGGCCAGATCCGCTGGGGCACGATCGCGCCTCGCTCCCAATACGTGCTGATCCTACTGGCCGTCACCTTCACCTGGCTCATGGGACTCATGGGGTTCGCGCGCTCGGGGATCCGCCAGCACTGGCATGTTTACGGCGTGGTGCGGGATAGCTCACCGGATGCGGTCACGCCGGCCCTTGGCTACGCCGCCAATGTCATCACCATCGTCACCATCGTCTTCTTTGCCCTCGTGATGTTCATCTTCTGGCTCGGGAGCCTCGGTGATCGCGGCAAAGAGGAGGCTCACGCCCACGCGGCGCCGGTCATCGCCGGCGGATCGGGCGCCTCGTAGCGCAATGAAGCTTCCTGTTTCCGTTAAGGTCTCGGCGTTCGCTCTGATCGTGATGGGAGCGTACACCTACTACGCGAACTCTATTCCCCAGATTCAGTCCAAGCCTCCTGAAGAGCTCTCACTCGAGGGTGGAAACGTGACTCCCGAGCAGCTCGTGAAGGCCGGGGAGGGGATCTTCAAAGAAAAGGGAACGTGCGAGATCTGTCACCGAATTGGCCAGAAGGGGACGCGCGCCCCTGACCTGGCCGGGACCGGGGCGACCGCGTCAAAGCGGAAGCCCGGGATGGGCGCCAAGGCGTATCTGATCGAATCGCTTCTCGATCCGGCCGCCTACTTGGTCGAAGGGTACCCTGCCATCATGCCGAAGGTGGACCGGCCCCCGATCGCCCTGAACCGATCGGAGCTCTGGGCGCTCACTGCCTACCTGCAATCGCTTGGCGGCAGTGTGGACGTGAAGCTCGACGACATTCCCAAGAGTGCCG
>DATEAO010000525.1:0-3045 GCA_035288345.1 Candidatus Methylomirabilota bacterium
CTCGCGCAATCCCAGTACCGACGCCCTTACTCTGTCGGGGTCATTGCTGAGCATTTCGCGCTGCTCGCGCCGGACTGCCCTGGCCCCCTCAAGACCGCTTTCGAGGCTCGACGTTAGCAGGATATAGGTCTTAAGGTCTTCGATCGACTTGCACTCCATCTGGAAGCGGCTTCTTCCTGATCGAAACAACGCAGAAAGAAACGCGCGTTCCGAAGGTCTGACGTACTCCCCCAGTCGTTTATCCGAGGGGAAGACAGCGCTCTCAAAGGGATCCACATCCTCACTTGACTTCCGTGATCGTGGCCGCAGAATAGTAAATTCGGCCCTTAGCAGAAGAAGTGGCCTCAACACCAGCTCGCGGTAAAAGGCCGGGAACTGAATCTGCAGAACTACCATCTTCGCGAGAAGTTCGGCATCCGTTCTGTCTACTTCCCATGCGCGAAACCTGGCTTCGGCCATGTCGAGAACAGCCTCGTAGAGATTGAGTGCCCGCTTGACTTTGCGTGGATTTCGATCCAATGAAATCGAGAAGACCTCCGGAGCCGATGGACAAGCTTGGACGATGCTCGAGTAGTGATATCGAATGAACTCGGCTATCTTCTCGGTGTCTAATGGCGGGATGGAAAAGGGGACCTGGACGGTCTTCTCCATGTACATGCGGGAGTCGGCTTCATCCAGGCCGTATTTCCTAGCGACGGCCTGCTCGGTCGCTTTTTCATCAAGTCCGACCACATACACGCATTGGGGTGCAGTCGCGAAGAGTCTAATCGCCTCGAATACCGTAGGGAGGGTGAGGGGGTTGCAGCGGTCAAGATCGTCGACGAAGACTGCGACTAGACCCCGCTTGCCTACCACAGCGGTTACAAGGCGTCTTAGATGCTTCCCCAGGGTTCGTGCCGCCGCCACTCGACCGGTGAAGTCGCCCTCCTTGAGGACTTGGTGTAGATCAAGAGACGTCTTCTTTCCGACAGCTTCAACCAGTGGCTTAACAATCAGCCAGAGGCCGAGGATCAAGCTTGCCGATCGAGTCAGGAGCGGAGAGGTAACCGCACCCTCTATAGGCGTAAATTCGAGCAATAGCGGCGCCAATGCGATTGCCAGGCGGTAGACATTCGATGCGGCTTGGCGGAAAACTTGTTCCCAGTCGACTCTGTCGAAAAGAAGTGATGTGTCAAAAACGATTCGTTTGAACAAGCCAATTCGTCCACGGAGGTCCAGGAACATCGTTTCGAGGAAGGCTAATCCGAGGTCATCTTGAGTCGATAACAACCATGCGTTTATCCAGAGCGTAGCGAAGCGGCGATGGGCCGGATTCTGAATGGTTAATTCGCGGCGGAGAAGATGCATGAGACTTGTTTTGCCACTTCCCCATTTGCCGAAGATACCAAGTGTAAACGTCGTGTCCATGCGTGTGAGGCGCTCAGCGAGAACGACGGCGTAGTCCTGGAACGAAAAGTGGTCTGCGGACGGGTTGTCGACTGGGTTGTCCGACCACAATCTTGATCTGGCTTGATCTGCGCTAATGGTCTTTGTACCGCGGTATTTCGGTTGGACTTGACCCAACATAGTAGATTTGCCCCCGCTGCACGGAAATGGTCATCAGTCCATCTGGTCTGTTCCAAGGGGTGTTTCGGTCTCGGAGATATTGCTCTCGCAACCTCCACCCGCCTATGTCAGCTCTCCGGCGAGTTCTTTGGTTGGTCCGCTGGAGAAACTGGCCCGTTGTTTGGCCAGAGTCCAGGTGTGGGGGCCTCATCGTCAGCGCTCCCTGCGCCGGACCGACTGGCCATATTCCTGTAATTACCCCCTGCACCAGAGTCGGCTGACTTTTCGCGTTGGCTTCATGTTCACTAAACCGAACTTGCCCAAGGGCGGTTGAGCTTGATCTGGCAAGGCCCATCAGCCCGTCTCACGTGGCGGCAGACAAGCAGGTGCGGGGCCGGCGTGCAAGCCACGGATCCCTTCTTGACGAGTATAGGTTTCGTTCTTCAACTTGGCAAGCCGTGGCCATGGCTGCCCTCATTCGTTCTATCCCCGTGTGTCGTTCCGTTCCTGGTGAGTCCTGAGACACGAACGGAATCGTCGTCCGTGAGAAGGTCCGTGGGATCTCATTGCAGGAATGCCCCATCCCCCAACTTGCGTTGCGTCGAGGTTCATGGCGGTTGACCGCTCGGCGCGGCGGCTGGTATAATCAGCCTCCAACTCTGATCGGGTCAGAAGGATTCTCGGATGCCCAAGCGTACTTATCAGCCCAAGATTCGGCGACGCGCGCGCGTCCACGGCTTTCGCGCGCGCATGGCCACGCGCGGCGGGCGCAAGGTTCTCGCCTCGCGGCGTGCCAAGGGCCGCCTGCGCCTGGCGGTGCAGCGCACACACGTCAAGAAGGTCAACTGGAACGCGTAGTTGGCAGCGCCCTGGGCCGCACGATGGCGGCCACGGCGCCACCCCCACAGCACATCACGGCGGATGGACGAGGGATCAGACGGGGCGACCTGCGGCGCAACCCGCCATTGGCACCCCGGCTGGGATGGATGCAGCGAAGGTTTCGCCTGCAACGCGCGAGCGAATTCCAGCGGGTGAGGCGACATGGTACATCCCACGCCCACCCGCTTATGGTTGTTGTCGTCGCCCCCAGCGCTGAGGTCTCGTTCCGTATCGGTGTCACAGCCAGCCGCGCAGTGGGCACGGCCGTCAACCGCAATCGTGCTCGGCGGCGTTTGCGTGCCGCATTGCATCCGTTGCTGCCCGCACTGCGGCCGGGGATCGATCTGGTGATCACCGCGCGTCGGCCGTTGCTCGAGGCCTCGTGGGCCGAGGTGTGCGCTGCGCTGCGGGTGCTGCTCCATCGGGCAGGATGCTTGATAACTGACAATGAACAAAGTGGAACACCCAATCGCGTCTGATCCGCCGCTGCGCTCGATCCCATTGAGTGCACGCAACCTGCCGCGGCTGGGCGTGCTGGGGCTCATGCGGGTTTATCAGCTGACTCTCTCACGCCTCATCCCGGTGGACACATGCCGCTTCTATCCCACCTGTTCGCACTAC
>DATEAO010000526.1:0-12874 GCA_035288345.1 Candidatus Methylomirabilota bacterium
TCTCGGACCCCAAGGTCATGATGGGCAAGCCGGTCATTGCCGGAACCCGCGTCACTGTTGAGCTTATCCTGGAAAAGCTAGGTGGCGGTGAATCCATCGAGCAGGTGCTGGAATCACATCCGCGCCTGACGCGTGAGGCGATCCTCGCCGCATTACGCTTCGCTGCCCAGACGCTTCGTGCTGAAGCGGTCTACCCCGTCGGCGCGCAGTCCGCGTGAACCTGCTCGCGGATGAGGGTGTAGATCAGCCCATAGTGGAGCGACTGCGGAACGACGGCCACGAGGTCCTCTACGTGGCCGAGCTCTCCCCGAGCATTACAGATGAGGAAGTCCTACAGCGGGCCAACGACCTGGGTGTCTTGTTGGTCACGGCGGATAAAGACTTCGGCGAGTTGGTATTCAGGCAAGCGCGAGCCCATTCCGGCGTCGTGCTACTGCGGCTGGCAGGTTTGTCGAACACGACGAAGGCGGAGATCGTCGCCGAGGTGTGCCGAGACCGGGCATCCGAGCTCTTCCGGGCGTTCAGCGTTATTTCACCGGGGCAGGTTCGCGTACGGCGCGCGCTCTGACCGCGGGCCTAAAGCTGATGAGGCCCCGGGTTGTTAAGGGCGGATGGCTCCTTTTGCGAAGAACTCTTCGTCTTTAACTGCGCGTCGCAGCGCTCGTGAACAGCGGAATTCTGTCTGGCTGATTGCTGAAAGCTGAGGGCTGATCGCTTCGTTATGGGACGAGGACGATTTTGCCGAACTGTTTGCCCTCGGCCAGGCGCGCTTGGGCCGCGGCCCCGTCTTTGAGCGGAAAGACGTCGTCGACGATCGCACGCAATTTACCGTCGAAGAACAGGCGCGTGACGTCGCGAAACTCTTTTCGGTTGGACATCGTGGAGCCGATGATGTGGACCTGCTTCCAAAAGACGATTCGAATGTCGGTTTCGCCGATGGGGCCACTGGTCGCGCCGCACGTCACTAACCGACCGCCCTTTTTCAAACACCGGAGCGACTGCTTCCAGGTGGCGGCCCCAACGTTTTCGATCACCACGTCCACACCGCGCTTGCCGGTTTTCTCTGAGACGGCGTTGGGCCAATCCTCTTTTGAGTAGTTGATCAGGACGTCCGCGCCGAGCGCCCGCGCGCGCTGGAGCTTCTCGTCGCTGGACGATGTCACCAAGACCCGGGCGCCGCAGAGCTTGGCGATCTGCACCGCGGTCGATGAGACCCCGCCGCCCACGCCGAGGATCAGCACGTCCTGGCCTGCGCGGACCTGGCCTTGTGTGACCAGCATGCGCCACGCGGTCATGTTGGTCAGAACGAACGAGGCGGCCTCCTCGTACGGGATGTGCGGGGGAAATGCCAACACGTTCGCGCCGGGAACCTTGACCAACTCGGCCAGCCCGCCGTGAATGTGCTCGCCGATAAGGCCATAGCGGATGCAGAGGCTGTCCTCGCCCTGAATGCAGAACTCGCACCGCCCACAGGCGAGACTTGGATTGACCACCACGCGATCCCCAACCTTCACACCCTGAACGCTGGCGCCCACCTCGACAACGTCGCCCGCGATGTCACAGCCAGTCCAGAACGGCAAAGGGGTTTTCAAGGCCGGAATGCCCTCACGAACGAAGAGATCCAGATGGTTCAGGGCGCAGGCGTGAACGCGAATCAATACCTCGTCCGGCCCGATCTTTGGATCGGGAACGTCGCGGTACTTGAGCTTCTCAATGCCGCCGTGCTCATCAAACGCGAGTGCTTTCATTCCCCCTCCTGGATTTTTCTCGGAAGGGGGCACGCCCCCCTTCCGAACCTCCCCCCCGAGCTTGCGCCAGCGAAGCCGGCGCTCGAACAAAGAGAACGCTCGCAATGCCCGACCGAGAACGTGGTTGGGCGAGCCGCAGCCGAAGGCGAGGCGAGCAACTCGATAACATTGGCGAGCGAGAGCGAGCCGATGCGACGCGTATCGGCACGGCGCTACCGGGTCCAGTAGCCCGACATCCACACCCATTGCCACCCGTTCCACGCCCACTGTGCCGGCACCCAGACCCAAGGCGACTCAATCACGACGGGTGGAGGGTTCACGATAATGATATTCGTGAGCGGGCGGCGGTGGAATCGAGAATCGTGGAAGTCGCGGGGCTGCCGATTGTCTTGATGGACCTGATGGGGCGGCTTCCTCAACCACGGCACGTTCTCGAAATCCCGGCTGACCAGAAAGCGATCACTCACTGTGATCCTGATACCGTTGGCCTCGGCCTGGGGGACGAACGACAGACCGCCGAGGAGCAGCATGATGAAGACGCTTACGCCGACAGATCTCATAGCCGCCTCCTTTGTCGAAGTTACTCATTTAGACGGGGGAGGGAAAGCGCTATTCGAGGTCAACGGAGGCCTTTGAGCAGCGCCTCGGCCTGGCTTGCCTCGGAGGGGCGCGCGAGCTCTCGAAAGAGACGTAGAGAGTCCTCGAGCGCGACCCGCGCGGTTGACTGGTCGCCGGTTTCGAGTGCGAGCTTTCCAAGGGTCAGTTTCGTGAAGGCCACGAGGTATCGATCGTTCACCTGGGCGGCCAGGCGCAGGGCTTCGGTCAGGCGCTGTCGCCCATGCTCCTGGTTTCCGCTCTGCCATTCCGCTATCCCGAGGTTGAGATTGGCCTGGGCAAGCGGACGAAGAAACTTCTCCTGGCGTCCGATCTGCTCGGCTCCCTTGGCGTATGGAATCGCCTGAGCGTACTGCTTCTGGTCGTTGTGGATGGAGGCGAGATGGTTCATCGCGTCCATCACGATCCTCGGGTCCGGCATGGTGTTACCAAGCTGCAGAGCCTCGTTGAGAAACCTCTGAGCCTCGTCCATCTTTCCGGCGCTTCGCGTCACGACCCCCATGTTGGTGAGGATCATCGCAGCGTCCCGCGTGTTCCCGGCTTCTTTCGCAAGCGCAAGCGCTTCTCGATACGCCTCGAGCGCGGCCAGGTGTTGGCCTCTAAAGCGATAGACCTCGCCGATGTTGTTGAGCGCGGTGCCCTTGCTTCGGATGTCACCGGCCGCGGTCGAGAGCTTGAGCGCCTCCTGTGAGGCCTCGAGCGCGCGATCATACACTCCCACATCAAGGAACAGATTCCCCAATGCGTTCAGCGCCTTGACCCCGCGCGCCCGATCCTGGATCTGACGGCTCGCCGCCAATGCGCTGCCATACGCCGCGATGGCGCCGTTCAGGTTTCCCTCACGCTCCCAGATCTCACCCAACATGAAGTGACCATCAGCGACCAGATCCAGCCACTTGCCCCGTGTGGCCAGGGTCATCCCATCGTGCAGATAGCCTTTGGCGATGACCAAATTCCCTCTTGTGATGCGCGCTCTGGCCTGCTCAAGCGACTTGATCGCGCGCGTCCGGTCTTCCAGGGTGAGCGGCGGCTCCGACGACATCCCCGCGCAGCCTGGAACAAGCAGGAGCCCTCCAAGTAGCCAAGCGAACCAGACGCGGCTCATCGAGGTGTATTCAAGCTGGAAGGCCGCATCCAGTCCGCGATCCGCTCGGCCCACGCCGCGACGCCCGTTATCGAGAAGAGCTTCTTGCCACGCATGTCGCTCCCTTCATCAGCACGGCTGTATGGGCGCAGTTCACCGGTTCAGTCGAGGTCAAGCAGGATCAGCTCAGTCGTCTCAAGGGCCGTCAGAGAGAGATCAGGGTCGCCGGTGATCCGTCCTGAGTCCCACCGATCGAACCGGGTCTGATTCAACGCCACTTTGCCGTCGATCACGAAGAGGTGCGCGCGCTCTCCGATGAGGTGGTGGCGGATCGTTCGTCCCTGCGTCAGGCCAGAGACATAGATTGTCGCGTTCTGGTCTATGGCGAGCTCGTCTCCGACTGGCTTCCGGGAGACCACGGGAAGGAGAACGTCCTGGCGCGCCACAGGAGAGAACTGCCGTTGCTCCCAGCGCGGCGGCAGGCCGCGAGCATTCGGAAGAATCCAGATCTGAAGGAGCTCGAGCAGCTCCGTCGCCGAGGGGTTCCGCTCGGCGTGGGTAATGCCCGTCCCAGCGCTCATGATCTGGACCTCGCCGGCCCTAATCAGCCCACGATTTTCCTGGTTGTCCTCGTGTTCGAGCTCGCCTCGAAGCACATAGGTGATGATCTCCATGTCCCGGTGTGAGTGGGGCGGGAACCCGGTTCCCGGCTTGATGAAGTCGTGATTGAAGACACGGAGATGACCGAACGAGACGTTCTTCGGGTCGTAGTAGTGATCGAATGAAAAGTGCCAATACGTTGAGAGCCATTCATTCTCGAAGTGATATCGCTCTTTGGCTTTGACGATTTCAATCATATGGCTCTGCCGTTCACTTTGTTCTCCCTGGATGGCGGATGATGGAGCTCGGATCTCGGTTTCGGCAGTTCGACCAACATCAGACATCTGCCGTCCGGCATCTGACTTCGCGCGGATTATCCCATGCTGGTGCGGACGGGTCAAATCGGGAGGGGTCTGAGCGCGCTACGAGCGCCGCTCGACCGCGACCGGGCGCGATGTGCCGGCGAATTCCCCAATATGTTCTAGGCGCGAACACGGGCGCTTCTGGAGCCGTTACGTTGTGCTATGATCTGAAAAAGCAGTTGGTCGCTTCTGAATTCATCCAGCGCAGGGGGACCGGGATGCCGAAGGAGAGCCTGAACATCACCGATAACCGGACCGGGAAGCAGTACGACGTCCCGATTGAGCACGGCTCGATCAGGACTCCCGACCTCAAGAAAATCAAGGCTTCCGACGGCGACCCCGGGTTGGCGGGCTACGATCCTGGATTCATGAACACCGCGTCATGCTACAGCCGGATCACCTACATCGACGGCGACAAAGGAATTCTCCGGTATCGCGGATACCCGATCGAGGAGCTTGCCGAACGCTCGACATACCTCGAGACCGCCTATCTGATTCTCTCCGGTGAGCTGCCAACCGGGAAGCAGCTCGACGAGTGGGTCTCGAACATCACGCGCCATCGGATGGTCCATGAGGACATCACCAGATTCATTGACAGCTTTCATCACGACGCGCACACGATGGGAATGCTTCTGGGGACTGTCGGGGCGCTCTCAACATTCTACCCGGATGCTAAAGAGGTGCTCGACCCCGCCAACCGGCAGCGGCAGACCGTTCGCCTGATCGCGCAGATGCCGACCTTGGGGGCGTTCATCTATCGCCATCGCACCGGCTTGCCGTACGCCTATCCGGATAAGGACCTCTCCTACACGGGCAACTTTTTGAACATGGCCTTCAAGACCACCGCCCTCCCGGACAAGCCCGATCCGGTTCTGGAGCGCGCGCTGGAGGTGCTCTTCATCCTCCACGCCGATCACGAGCAGAACTGCAGCACCAGCGTCATGCGCGCGGTGGGGAGCTCGCAGGCCGACCCGTACTCGGCCGCGGCCGCGGCGTGCGCGGCGCTCTATGGTCCGCTCCACGGGGGCGCGAACGAGGCCGTGCTGCGGATGCTCATGGCCATCGGCTCAAAAGACAAGGTGCCGGAATTCATCCGACGGGTGAAGGCGGGAGAGGGCCGGCTCATGGGATTCGGCCACCGGATCTACAAGAACCTCGACCCCCGCGGCAAGATCATCAAGCGAATGGCCGACGAGGTCTTTCAGGTGACAAAGCCGAACCCCCTCTTATTGGTCGCGCAGGAGCTGGAACGGATCGCGCTCAGCGATGACTACTTTGTCTCCCGCAAGCTTTACCCCAATGTGGACTTCTACTCGGGGATGATCTATCAGGCCATGGGTTTTCCAGTGGAAATGTTCACGGTCCTCTTTGCCATCGCCAGAACTGCGGGGTGGATGGCCCATTGGATCGAGATGCACGAAGACCCCGAGCAGAAGCTTGCGCGACCCCGCCAGATTTACCTGGGCCAGGACCGCCGGACCTACGCGCCCATCGAGAAGCGCTGAGTCCCCTCGAAAGGGGGCATGCCCCCTTTCGAACATCCCCCCGATTGCAGCGCGGGCGTCTGATTGAGGCGCGGGCACCCGGGCTTCGCCACGCCCGCGCCCCCGAGCTTGCGCCGGCGGAGCCGGCGCTCGAAAGCGCCATGCCCGCGCTCCCGCAGAGATCGACGTGGCGGGCACCCACATCGCAGGCGTGTACGCCCTCGGATCAAGACGGGCATCCCGCTAATTGTCTTTTTTTAAGGGGAAGGTGGAGAGTTGAGAGTGGACCCGGAGAAATACGGTAGAATGAAGCCATACGATGCGCCCGCGTTTAGTGATACTCCTCGGCCTGTCTCTGGCCTTGGTGGGGGCAGCGGTTGCCCTTTCCACGACCGGCGGGCTCTCCGCTCAGACGGTTCGCCATCTTCTCGGCGTCCTCACTGACCCTGTCGCTCTTCGACACTCTCTGAAGTCCTATGGCCCGTCCACTCCGGTGATGTTCGTCGGGATCCAGGCCGTCCAAGTCATCATCTCCCCGATCCCCGGCGAAGCCACAGGGTTGCTCGGGGGCTACCTCTTCGGGGTGGGGTGGGGGCTCTTCTACTCGACCATCGGCCTGACGATCGGCTCGATGGCGGCGTTCGGCCTCGCGCGTTGGTTGGAGGTGAGCGTTCTCGAAAAGTTTGTGAAGCTGGATCGCCTCAAACATCTGGAGTTCATCGTGAAGCCCGAGGGCGTGCTGGTCGCGTTCTTTCTTTTCCTGATCCCCGGCTTCCCCAAAGACATCCTCTCCTATTTTCTTGGATTGACCCCGATGAGCTTCTTCACCTTCTTCGTTGTCTCGACCCTGGGGCGCGTCCCGGGCACGTGGTGGCTTTCGGCCCAGGGCGCTCAAGTCGCGGATCAGAACTATCGTCAGCTCGTGGTCCTCATCGTGGTCGCGTTGATCGTCGCGCTTCCGCTCTACCTCTATCGCGACCGCATCCTGCACCGGCTCAACAGAAACTAACACGTTCACGCCAACCGGCGCGCGCCGTTTTTTTGCGCGTCCGAGTTGGGCGAGCAGGCGCGTCAAGCTACCGACTAAAGACCGGCCCGCAGGATCTTACCGGTGGAACTCGTAGGAAGGCTGGGGCGAAACTCGATCCGCGAGGGCACTTTGAAGTCGGCGATCCGGTCGCGGCAATGGAGCAGGATCTCTTCCGTCGTGCACTCCTCGGAAGCCACGATGTAGCAGCAGACGAGATCGTCACCGTGCGGGCCGGGAGTGCCGAACACGACCGCGTCACGCACCTTGGGGTACTCCTTGATCACGGCCTCCACTTCATACGGGTTCACCTTGAACCCGCCCCGATTGATCAGAAACTTCTTGCGGCCGGTGATCCGTATCGCGCCGTCAGCGTCCTTGGTGCCCAGGTCGCCGGAGAAATAGGCGCCTGCACGGAAGGCATTCACGGTCGCCGCCGGGTTACCGAGGTACTCGAACGCCGCGAAGGGACTGGTGATCGTCAGCTCTCCTTCCTGGCCCGGCGGGAGCACGTGGCCGCCCTCGTCGAGCACGTTGACGGTCACTCCTTCCAGCGCCGTCCCCACTGATTCCGGGCAAGAGGCCGGATCCGGATGGAGGTTCACGCTGATGGTGCCGGTCTCGGTCGACCCGTACAACTGCCGGATGGCTACGCCGTACTTCTCTTGGAACTTGCGGTGGCTGGTCGGCAGAAGCGGTGCGCTGGCCGAGAAGGCGACGCGGAGCGCCGAGAGATCCACCTCCTCGCGGACCGGCGTCTCCGCCAACAGAATGAAAATCTGTGGAACGGCGCCGAGAAACGTGATCCGTTCCTTGGTGAGCAACCCAAGGATCTCTCGGCGGCGAAACTCCCTCACCGGATAGAGCGTGGCTCCAACGTACATGGAGGCGAGCACCGTGCGGCACAGGCCGTTCACGTGGAAGAAGGGCGCCGCCCCGAGGAACCGGTCCTCCGGCACTAAGGCGAACGCCTGCCGAAGCGCTGCCAGCTCGGCGAGGAGATTCGCATGGCTCCGTACGACCCACTTCGGCGCGCCCGTCGAGCCGGAGGTGTAGAGCTGGAGAAGCGGCGGTGACCCTGAGGTCGGCGCGACCGAGGCCTCGCCTCCGCCCCGGTCAACGAGGACGATTCGGGCCGGATCGCCAATCTCCACAATGGCAGGCGGCCGGGCGAGCCGCGCCGCGACATCGCGCAATGTCTCGAGCAGGGAGGCGTCGACCACGATGGCGGCCGGGTCGAGGCCGCCGAGATGGGAAAGCAACTCGGGAGGCCGGTAGCCAGGGTTCAGAGGCGCGACGACGCCCCCCACCCGGGCCGCGGCGAAGAAACCGGCGACAAAGGCCGGCGAGTTCGGGAAGGCGAGGGCGACCCGCTGACCCGGCCGGACATGAGAGGCCAAGGTAGCAGAGATCGCCTCGGACCAGCGCAGGAGATCGCCATAGCTCAGCCGCCCGGCGCCGTCGTGTACGGCAGAACGATCCGCGGCTCGCCTGCACTGCGCATCGAAGGCGTCCGCGAGATTCGCCGTGCTTGTCATCGGCTGATGCGCTCTTCGATGAAATTGACAAGGGCGCCGATCGTCTTGAAGTGAGAGACTTCGAGCTCGGCCTCGTCGATCGTGAGACCGAACTCTTCCTCGATGGCCGAGACCAGCGTCAGAATCTCAACCGAATCGACGCCCATGCCCTCCCCGAGGAGCCCGGTAGACTCGTTCAACGTCTCGAACCTGGCCGCCTCAGGAACGGTGCTTCGCAACAGCCGGGCAAGCCGCTCGCCGATTGTCTCCCTCGACACGGCCGAATCGGCGGCGCGGCGTGAAGAATCGTCGCGCGGCCGCATGATGATTCTGGCCGGAATGCCCGAAACCGTCACGTCATCGGGCAAGGAATGGAGCACGACCGAATTCGCTCCGACCCGGACGTTGTGACCAATCGTGATGCGCCCGAGCATCTTGGCGCCAGTGCCGGCATAGAAGTGGTCACCGATGACGGGCCGGTCGGCGCCCCCGACCAGCTGTCCCACGACGTTCCCGTGTATGAGGGTGCAGAAGTCGCCGATGACCGCGCTGCTTCCCACTACCGTCCCGAACGGATGATAGATGACAAACCCTCTCCCGATCGAGGCGCGAGGCGACAGTTGGGCCCCCGTAAGAACGGAATTGACATATCCGACGAGGACGGCAAGGGGCGCAAGACGATGGGCGCGAAGCCATCGGCTCAGCCGATAGAGGAGGACGGCGTGCATGCCCGAGTGGAAGAGCAGCAATCCGACTTTGACGGCCCAGCCTCGCTCGGTGCCCAAGATGGCGGCGACGTCCGCCTTGACCAGATCAAACATCATCACTCAAGGAAGGCTTGGCGTTAACGTGGGACTTGTGGAGAGGACTACGCAGGGTCAGACAGCTGACCTTCAACTTGCGGTCGGCCCTTCTCGGAAAAGCTCTTATCGTTCTTCGCTCCAGAAACGAAAGCAACTACGACAATGTCCGTCGCTCCTGCTGGTCATCCACAACATGGAGCGGGTAAACGTACGATTATTAGGCAGGATAGAAGCGAGTCAGGAGGCTTGTCAAGGAGAAAACAGGCCGAAGTCGAAACCGGCCGCCTCGATTGATTACATGGTGTAGCTCATCGTCGTGCTGACGTCCCGATGCCCGGGCCGCTCCTGGCCTCCGCTGAATGTCAGCTCACGGAACGTATTCGGGAAAAACTCGGCGGACTGATTCAGGCGGGTTGAGCGTTAGGAGTGCGGGGATCAGGCGCTTGGAGTAGATGCGGCTCGCGGCGTAGATCACTGTGGTGGACGCGAGGAGTCCACCGCTCCTGGTAAAAATGCCTCCTGTTGTCGTCCAGAAGTGACCTTTCGAGTCTGTGGCGGGCGCGTCGGCATGCTCTCCCAGAAAAACCAACGGTTCGTCGAATGCAACCTCGTCGCAATTGACCGCCGTTTCCACCTCTACCGTGACGCCGCACTCACCGGTTCGAATCGCGCCGAGCCACCACCCGATCTCATCGAGGACAATCGGAAAAAGCGCGGGATCGAGGGCCCCGTCAGCCGATCGGTAGGGCGGGCGAGGTTGGTGCTCGCACCAGAGCCAGCGGTCGTCGAAGGAAAGCCGGAGTTGGCAGCCTATCGGGTTTTCTCTCCCGCAGGCGAGGCAGCCTCGAGTGATCGGAGCGACCCAGTGAGGCCCGTTTCGCTGGGCCCATTGGCTGAAATCGCCGCCATCAGCCACTCCCCCTCCGTTCCTGGCCGTCGCACGAGCCACGGGCTCTATCCCACGGCTCAGCGTGACGTTCACCTCACGGTCGTGATGAGCAGCGATGAGTGAGAGTTGAGTTTCGAGCGGGACCGCGCGCAGGATTTTTGTCGCCAGACGGCGTGGGCCCTCTTGTTCTCGCGCGCACTGCTTCGCCACTCGGTCGAACGCGGCAACCATTCCCCCTCCATGAGTCGCATTGGGAAACCCTTGAAACACGGGTGGAAAGATCAACTCACCACGAGCGCCCGTCCGATCAGGCGTCACGCGGATGATTTCCGTCAGCACCTCATCAATCGTCTCGATCACATTTACCCCTCTAAGGCAACGACTTCGGCGCAGGTCCAAGTGGCGAGCATGACAAGGCCCGAGGAAGGAGCCAACCGGGCGAGCAAGTTAGGCCTTTACGGCAGGTGTTGAAAAACGCGCTGCTCGCCGCAGGCTGATCAAAAAGGTCCAGATGCAAGGCGGCGAAGGTTGGGACGACTGAGGCGTACACAGTCGTACGTCGCAGGGAGGCGCAATCGAGCCAACGCCGCAGATGGGCCTTTTTCATCAGCCTGCTAAGGATCGGAGCAATCTCTCGTGTAGCCGCACTTCGGACAGACAATCTTGCAGTGGATCTCTCTCATCACCGCGCCGCACACCGAGCAAAGGTAGGCATCGTGAGGCATCGTATTCTCCCGTGCTATACTCCTCATGATGTGTGCCGCGTCGATATACGTCGCCTCATTGCGCTCGTCTTGATCGCAGATCAGAGCTGTCAGATGGCGGATGCCGGACGTCAGTCGGTCGAACCCTGACGGCCGAAATCCTGAGATCCGACATCCGGAATTCTACTGCCGAGGACGATGCACATCAATAGAGTTCGCACCGGCCGCCGTGGCCTCTCGCGGGTCTTCACCCCGACATTTCTCACGGCCTGGGTCTCCAGCTTCCTCTTCTTCACCAGCATATCCGCGTTCTACCTGCTCCCGCTGTATATCAAATCGCTGAACGGGAGCGAGGTGGAGATCGGCTTCATTATGGGCGCCTTCAACGCGATCGCAATGTTCTGTCAGCCGGTGGTGGGGGAGTGGGTCGATCGGATCGGGCGACGGCCATTCATGCTCCTTGGCGTCTGCCTGTCCGCGATCGCCTCGTTTTCATTCGCGTTCACCGACTCGTTTATCATGTTTTTCTTTCTGCGTTTGCTTCAGGGTGTCGCACTCTCCGCATTTTTCGTCTCGCACTTCACATTCATCGCGGAGTTAGTGCCAGCCGACCGGCGCGGCCAAGCCATGGGGTTCTTCGGGATCTCGGGGCTTCTATCAATGTCGTTGGCGCCGCTCTTCGGGGAACAGATCATTCGTGGCTTCGGATATCAGGTCTTCTTCCTCTCCACCACCGCGGTCGCGCTCACAGCGCTGCTCGTGACGCTCAGGATCCCTGTGCCGTCCGCTGTCCCTGAGCGGGAGCATCCAGCGCCCCTCACGCTGCTCGACCGCTTGATCGAGCTTCCACATCTCCCCATGGCGATCGCGTTCGCCTTTGGCCTGGGGAATGCGACTGTTTTTATCTTCCTCCCAACGTACGCCCGGTCAGTCGGGATCCAGAATTTGGGGTGGTTCTACGCCGCGTATGGTGGAACCGCGCTCCTGGTCCGAATGATCGGGGGTGGGCTGGCAGACCGCTTCGGACGGCGTCAGGTGATCGTCCCCGCCATGTTGATGCAAACGATCGGCGCTGGGTTTCTCGCGACACTCGCGCTCCTGGTTGACTCCCCGTGGTTTCCGCTCCTCAGCCTGTTCGCTCTCGCCGGGGTCTTGACCGGTGGCGCCCACGGCTTTCTCTATCCCGCGCTCTCCGCGCTCGTGGTTGACCAGACGCCGCAAGACCGGCGTGGACGAGTGGTGGGGATGTTCAGCGCCTCCGTCCTGATCGGCAATACCGTCGGCTCTGTCCTCTTCGGGTACCTTGCGCACGGGCTGGGATACGGCCTGATGTTTACGCTTCTTGCCATGGCGCTTCTGGTTGGGTTCGCTCTCAGTCTTCGATTACACCCCACGCCACGCAGCCATGAATCTTCACCGCTTTTTTGATAGACTGACCGCATCGCCAGCGCCAGGTGTCCTCGGAAGGCGAGGAAGGTGGAGGGTAGAGTGATGAAACTGTCGAGATGTCTGGCCGCGCTCTTGTGCATCGGGGTCTTGTTAGGGGCCACCCCTTCAGAGAAGGGCGTTGCGGATCCGCCGGTGAAAGGGGCAACGCCGCAGGAGGTCGAGGTGCAGGCGGTGATGTTCGACCCTGACCTGCAGCAGCCGGTAGTGGTGCTTCAGGGGAAGCGGGACAAGCGGAATCTGGCCATGGTGATTGGCCTCGCTGAAGCCACCAGTATCGCCGTGCCATTGAGGGGCGTCGCGCCTCCGCGCCCGCTCACCCACGACCTCTTCTTGTCTCTCTTCGGGCAGATGAAAGTGGGTCTGAAACGCGTGGTGATCACGGATCTACGGGATGATGTCTACTACGCCCTGCTCTATCTGGACCGGGGAGGGACCGAGATCACGCTGGATGCCCGTCCGTCCGATGCCATCGGGCTGGCGCTTCGGGCCAAGGTGCCAATCCTTGTCGAGGATCGGGTGTTCGAGAAAGCTGGCAACACCACTGCTCCACGTGGCGGGCCGAGCCCGCATTTTTAAATCCTCGGAGGGGGGC
>DATEAO010000527.1:0-4496 GCA_035288345.1 Candidatus Methylomirabilota bacterium
CCGAGTCGCATGCTTGACACATTGTGGAGGCGCATCCATATTGCATCCATAATGGATGCACGGAGGTGTCATTGGCCACGCTGACGATCAAGAACTTGCCCGATCCACTCTACGCCCAACTCAAGGCGCGAGCGGCAGAGAACCGGCGGAGTATCAACAGCGAGGCCATTCTCGCGGTCGAGCGTGCGCTTATGGAGGCTCGCGCGGGTGACCCGGCGAACCTCCTTGCGACGCTCCGGCGCAGTCGCGCCCGTCTCAAGGGCATCTACTTGACGGACAAGGAGCTTCGCGCCGCTCGGGCCTCGGGCCGCGCATGATCGTGGCCGGCGCGAACCTCGTCGCGTACCTGGTCATGCCCGGTGAGCGCACCGAGGAGGCAGAGGCCGTACTTGCCAAGGACCCCACCTGGGTGGCTCCCGCCCTATGGCGCAGCGAGCTCCGCAGTGTCGTGCACAAGTACATCATGCGGGGTGACCTTACGGTCGCACGGGCGGTCGCATTGGTTGGGCAGGCGGATGAGGTTCTCGGCGGCCGGGAGGGCGATGTCGACTCCCAGGAGGTCCTCGACCTGGCATCCCATTCGAATTGCACGACGTACGACTGCGAGTATGTCGCGCTGGCCAATGCCCTTGGCGTTCCGCTCATCACGACGGACCGTGCGGTGCTCAAGGCGTTTCGCGAGCGCGCGATGACACCGGCCGCGTTTCTCGGCGAGTAAACTGCGGGTCTTCTCTCAAACCCGCACTTTCGCAGTTCAGAGCCGCTGCGACAACGAAAAAACCCCGCCCGACCGAAGTCGTGGCGGGGTTTCGCGTTACCGCATGGGCCCGGCGAGATTCGAACCGAAGGTGAGCGAGCCCGCAGCGCGGGCGCAGCTCCACTCGCGACCTCTTGCTCCGGAGGACCGGGTGTGAGCGCTATCGAGTGCTCCCAAGCAGTGTTGCGGCCGCTGATCGCTCGCCTGCACTCGCCAATCGTCGCCAGCTCTGCACCATTTTCGACACCAATCTGTGTTCGAACGGGGCCAAGGTCACTCTCGCAACTGTTCCTGCTCCTGTTCCTGCTCGTGCTCGTGCTCCTGAAGCCAGTGCCATCAGGGGGAAGCGACTTGTTGTAAGTCGTGAAGGTACAATGTGTTACGCTGGCGAGCAGTGTGTCAATCCAAAGAAGGCTTGACGTTCTGTCAGAAAACAGCTATGTTTTCTGACAGAAAGGTGGGTAACATGGCAAGTGCAAGTGAAGCAATTCTCAAGGCAACAGCTGAACAGCCTGAGAGCGCTCCAATTACGGCCAAGGAGTTCTTACACCTCGGTTCGAGGGCTGCAATTGACCAGGCGTTGTGCCGCCTTGTGCGTAGCGGGCAACTCGCCCGTTTTGGCCGTGGCTGGTACATACGGCCGGTCCAGACCCGATTCGGGGAACGAATGCCCGCACCTGAAAAGGTTCTGGAGGCGATGGCAGCATTGAAGGGCGAGCGCGTGGCTCCCAGCGGCGGAGCCACGGCTAATGCCTATGGAGTTACGACACAAGTGCCGACGACGACAATCTATCTAACCTCAGGTCGTTCGCGGCGTTTCAAGTTCGGAGCTCAAAGTGTTGAATTGCGACATGCTCCGTCATGGCAGCTTCGGAAGGGCCCTGCAGGTGAAGTTGCGCGAGTTCTTGCATGGTCGGGGCCTGGAGCAGCAAAGAGCGCGGTTGAATCTCTTGGTAAGAGGTTCTCACCACAAGAACGGCTGGAGGCAGTAGCAGCACGATCAGGGTTGCCGACATGGATGGCTGAGACACTGAGTCCTTGGGCGAATGCCTGAACATTTCTTCACGCTCAGCGATGCTGAACGAAGGGATGTACTGGAAGTCGCCTCGAACAAGTCGGGGCGTCCAGTGCATCTCCTGGAGAAGGACATCTGGGTTGTCTGGGCCCTTGAAGTCCTCTTTACGTCGGAAATAGGACACCACCTGGTGTTCAAAGGCGGAACATCGCTCTCCAAGGCCTACCAGGCGATTGACCGATTCTCTGAAGATGTCGACTTGACCTATGACATTCGAGCGATTGCATCAGACCTTGTCAGTGGAAGCGTTGCCGCACTGCCTCGAAGCAACAGCCAAGCCGACACATGGACGCGGGCGATACGGGAACGCCTGACATTGTGGACAAAACAAACGGCTGCCCCACTTCTGGAAGCAGCAGCAGAAGTAAGCGATTCTCGTGCAATGGTGGCCGTGACCGACGATACGATCGAAATCAACTACGCTCCGCTCATGACATACGGAACAGGATACGTCAGTCCAATTGTGAAGCTCGAATTTGGTGCGAGGTCAACGGGGGAACCGTGGGAGGTGCACGAAATCAGTTGCGACGTCGCTCCACATGTTTCCGGAGTCAGCTTTCCGATTGCAACTTCCCAGGTTATGAAGGCAGAACGAACATTTTGGGAAAAGGCCACGTCTATCCACGTGTATTGCGTTGGTGGGCGATTTCGTAACACGACGCGCTTCTCCCGACATTGGTACGATCTGACGCGCCTGGCCCGGATAGGATGTGCTGGCAGAGCAATCGACGATCAAAGCCTGGCAGAGCAGGTCGCGCACCACAAGAGTCGATTCTTTCGGGAGAAGGATGGAAATGGCCTGGTGATTGATTACCTATCTGTTGTGAAAGGCGCAATTCGACTCATCCCCGAAGATACTCACCGCGATGAACTTGCAGACGACTATAGGCGCATGACTGATGACGGGTTGCTGGTTGAGCCCGTTGAGTCATTTGATGAGCTCATCGCTGAGTGTGAGCGGCTCCAAGACAGCATGAACGGCCCCGCCCCAAAGTCCGCGAATTCGGCCCCACAATCGTAGGGCGTAGGTCACCTCCAAAGTACACGGGCGGCCGCTTCTTGCCCGACAACGCACAGCCCCGCCCGACCGAAGTCGTGGCGGGGTTTCACGTTGCGTCATGGGCCCGGCGAGATTCGAACCGAAGGTGAGCGAGCCCGCAGAACGGGCGCAGCTCCACTCGCGACCTCTTGCTCCGTAGCATTGCTAACGAGCGCCCACCAGCGCCAGTAAGCGCATCCGGACCCGTTTGGCGCCCGTGGGCGCTGGTACGCGCTGGTGGGCGCTGCACTTCTGTTTGCACTTCTGGCAGGGGCACGGGAGCCGGGACTCGGCGATCGCCTCTCCTCTCTGGGCACGCTGTTCGCGGCGGAGTGAAATTCCCAAGAATCGCCGGTGCGATGATCGATTGAACCCGCCCGGCGAAAGTGGGACATTTCATTCCGGCGTTGACAGGGGGTACAACGCGCTTGGGTGGCTCGGTGATGGCACGACCACTGATCGCCACACCCCGCGACGTTGGTTGTGTCGCCCTAGATGACAACGGCACGACCGAGCGGCTGGGGACTTGGTGCTATGGGAAGGGGGGGAACACGGGCGAGCAAAGGTGATCGAGCCGAACTTGCCAGGCGCATGGGTGAAGCGCTCAGTAAAGTCATTCGCGTGATCCTAACTCATTCCATCGCGGCGTGACGATAGCGCCTCAGTTAACTGCTGTCTCCGCTCGCAGATTACTTCTGCTGGGCGCTCGGCTCGGCCACCTCCTCCCTGCGGCCACTCGAGGTCATCATGGGTCTGTTTGACCGCCTACTCCTCTCGACGCCGCCAGAGTCGGCAAGGCCCGGGACTGCAAGGCGCTCCACCAGGAGATTGCGCCGAAGGGGTAACGCCGTACCTGACACCTGAACGGACACCAAATCCCAACGGTCGCACCAACGCACAACCCCGCCCGACGCAAGTCGTGGCGGGGTTTCGCGTTACCACATGGGCCCGGCGAGATTCGAACTCGCGACCTCTTGCTCCGGAGGCGACCCTCGCTGCGGCCCGATCACGCTGAAATGCCCGAGTTTCCTGAGAAAGCCCGCCTGTCTGCCGGGAAGCGGTTTCCTCATTTTGGCATCGAACTGTACATAAACGGACACTGGAACGGACACCACAGCTGCCCCACCGATCCAACCAGGGGCAGTGATCCACCGATTCGTGTGGTTGGGGATCCCTCTAAACTAGGGAAAACCCTAGTGGGCATTGGCGTATCGTGGGCAAAGTTCAAGAGTTTCAGGCTAATCCATGCACCGTGCGGGGCCATAGCAACACTAGGGAAAACCCTAGTGGACAAGCGTGGATCAGTGACGTATCGTCGACACAGTTCAAGTGTCGCTGTCTAAGCCGAGCATACTGTGGGCCGTAAACTCCAACGATGGGCCGCGGGAAGCTTGCCTTCACGGGCAAGAGTTGGTCGGCGGACCCGACGGGAGCTCGAAGCCGCACACAGCTGTGCATCATGTAACTCGCCAGAGCGGGGACAGACCTCTCTTCGAGAATGCGGTCTGAGGTGTCCTCCAAACCGAGTACAGCTCATTAGGCGGTAATATGTCTTTGTCCCTGATCTTCCTCTTCGACCCATTACCCCTTGGAGGTGCTATGTTGTCTTCGATCCGCTTTCGCGT
>DATEAO010000528.1:0-5857 GCA_035288345.1 Candidatus Methylomirabilota bacterium
AGATGTTTGTCTACGGAACACTCATGCAGGGGTTCGCTCTCTATCATCTCCTTGAATCCAGAGCGAGGTGTCTCGGGAGAGGCACTGTGCCGGGCCGGCTGGTCTCTCTGGGCGATTTCCCTGGGCTCCTGGACGATCCACGACAGCGCGTTCATGGCGAGCTCTACCAGACGGAGCGTCCGGAAGCGCTCTGGCGCCTCCTGGATGAGGCCGAAGGGTTCGACCCAAGAGATATTGCGCAGAGCCTGTTTGCACGCGAGGTGACCCATGTCTCGATGGCAGACGGATCGGTCATTCCAGCATGGGTCTATCGCTACAAGGGGTCTCTCAATAGGGCAGCGCCTATTCCCTCCGGGGACTACCGGCTCCACGCCGCCTTGGCCAAGCGTTGAACTCGTCTTGAGGAGGGAAACATTCCATGACGTTGCCCAAGCCCGCCGACCTCATTCGCGATGACCAGGATCATTTGATCCACTCGCTCCATCACCCGTTTGATCATCGCGAGCCCCTGATCTTTGTGGAAGGCAAGGGCGCGATGATGAAGGATGTGCAGGGGCGGGAGTATATCGACGGCATGGGGGGCCTGTGGAACGTCAGCGTGGGACACGGCAGGGAGGAGCTGGCGCAAGCCGCGGCTGAGCAGATGCGGACTCTCGCCTACTGCTCAACCTACGCTGGGTCGTCTAACGCGCCGGCGATTCGGCTGGCACGCCGCCTGTGCGAGCTGGCGTATCCGAACCTGTCCGCCGTCTTTTTCACATGTGGCGGGGCTGAATCAAACGAGTCAGCGTTCAAGACCACGCGCTTTTACTGGAGGGCCAAGGGAAAGCCCGAGAAGGTGAAGATCATCTCGCGCCACCACGGCTATCACGGGGTCACCCTTCAAGTGATGAGCGCGACGGGCATCGCGTCGTACTGGAAGATGTTCGAGCCAAGAATGGCCGGGTTCATCCACATCAACCCGCCGTATCCGTATCGCTACCAGGGCGCGAGGCCCGGCGAGAGCGTGGGCCAAGCCGCGGCGCGGGAGCTGGAGGAGGCAATCCTCCGCGAGGGCGCTGACACGATCGCAGCGTTCATCGCCGAGCCGATCATGGGGGCGGGAGGGGTCATCGTCCCGCCCGATGATTATTTCCCTCTCGTCAGGCAGATCTGCACCAAGCACCAGGTGCTGTTCATCGCTGATGAAGTGATCACCGGCTTCTGTCGCACCGGGCACTGGTTCGGGCTCACTGAGTGGGGGGTGCAACCGGACATCATGGCGTTCGCAAAAGGAGTGACGTCCGGATACCTTCCACTGGGCGGGATCATGGTCTCGCGCGAGATCAAAGAGGCGATGGACTCGGTCCCGTACGAGAACCGCTGGATGCACGCGTACACGTATTCCGGACACCCCACCGCGTGCGCCGTTGCGCTCAAGAATATCGAGATCATGGAGCGCGAGCGCCTCTGGGAGCGGGCTGCGGCGATGGGCGAGCGGCTCTATAAAGGGCTCACGCGGCTCCAAGACCTCAAAGCCGTGGGCGACGTGCGAGGCGGGAAAGGGCTCATGGCCGGCGTCGAGCTTGTCGCCGACCGCGCGACGAAGGCGCCGTTCCAGGCTGATCAGAAAGTGGGAGAGCGCGTGCGTCAGGAGATGATCAAGCGCGGGCTCTTCACGCGGCAGATCCGGGATATTCTCCTTTTCGCGCCGCCGCTCGTCGTCACCGAGGCTCAGGTGGACCGCATTCTGGAGATCACCCGTCAGTCCATCGAGGCCGTTGTGCCGAGCAAGTGAAGTGTGAAGCGTGCATGGGAACGGGGGTCGGGAACCCGGAATTGCTAGCCCCGAATCCCGTTGTTGGAGCTGGGGTCTTTTCGCCCATGAGGTTCCGGCGGATTTCGCCTTTTTGCCCCTTCTAGCAGATTCTCCAACAAGCTTTTTTTATTGGGATTTTGTCTTGACTTCCACATCGAGCGCGCCGATCTATTGCCTAACGTTGTTGCCAAGGAGGGCAATGATGAAATCGTCTTCAACACGCGCAGGGCATCTTTCCAGTCCGCCGGGGCTTACATTCGTTCCGCCAGGGCATAGGAAGCACGAAGACGAGTCAACCAAAACGGGACGCGGCCATCGAGGCAAGGAGCCGGACAGTTCAAACGCCACTCCGACGGCGCGCGATCGCGTTGAGATTTCGCCCTCGGCCAAGACTGCCAAAGACAGGTGCGCACAAGTGAATGGCTCACTAAGCGTGGCGTCCGGCCAGAGCGCGGCGACGACAGGCAGTGCGGCGGCACCGAAGGGCAAGCCGGTGACGCCGCAAGAGGGCTCCCAGGATCGGGGCGGTTTGTTGTTGGATCGTGTAAAGGTTTCATCTCATGCAAAGGCGATTGAGACCGAAAGGACGCCGGCCAGCATATCAATCGCTTCCACCACCGTCGAGCGGAGTGCGCCAGTCACCCATGCAGCCGCGCCCGCAAGCTCCTCCGTGCCACAGCAGGTTGCTCCAGTGGATCAAGAAGGTGGGTTGTCCATTGGGAGCGCCGAGGCGCTGGGCGGAATCGACGTGCTGGTGACTGAGGCAACCGGCGGAAACCTTCACGTGTCGCTGAACTTCCGGAGCCCGAATGACGAGGTGGTGTTTTCGGTCACCGGTGACGTTGACCTTTCGGCGTTCGCGTTTTCGTTTCGAGTCGATGTGCAGAGCGTTGGGAAGGCTGTTGATCAGTGCGGTGGCTTTCAGAAGAGAATCGCTCTGGACCTTACCTTTGAGCTCTCCACGCGGGAGTGCGGCATTGGCTCACTGAGTGGGGGCATCCAAGGCTCGCGCCAGAAGTCCCTGCATGAGATGGCCTTCTCCCTGATCCAGCTCATCACGAAGCTGGCGAATCGGAAGGGTGACCAAGTGATCAGCGTCGATTTCTCGGATCCTGACGCTCAAGCGATCCTGAATCTGGACGGCGGGCGATTCGGGAAGCTGCTGCTCGGCTTCCTTTATATGCTGGCGAATCAGCATTCCGAGAATGATCGCGACGGCGCTGAGCACTTCCGTATTCGCATTCTCGGCCGGACGTACTTGACGCGTCTCTTTCTGGCCTTTCGGGAATCCACTGTCCGTCAGTTCTCGGTCTCCCTGACGTTGACGTTCAAAGTGTCGGTTGGGGCCTCGCAAACCTTGCCACCGTCTGATCGGAGGGATACACTTCAGGGTGTAGGTGCGTATGGCCGAGACAAGTACGCTGGAAAGGGTCCTCACCCGCTTCACGCGCGAGGGCGAGCTCTACGAGCGACTGCCTGACGGAAAAGTCCGCTGCTTCGCCTGCGGCCACCGCTGCCTGATTCCTGAGGGGCAGCGCGGCATCTGCAAAGTCCGCTACAACGAGGACGGCCGCCTCCTCGTTCCTACCGGATACGTCGCCGCGCTCCAGCTCGATCCTGTCGAGAAGAAGCCCTTCTTCCACGCCTACCCCGGCTCCCGCGCCCTCTCCTTCGGCATGCTCGGCTGCGATTATCATTGCGGTTATTGCTTCGTGGGGGACACACTGATTGCGACATCCCAAGGCGCTGTACCGATCGAGCGCCTTTTTGACAAAGGTGTGCGAACCGTTGAGACCCACGATGCCGAGATAGCATTCCTTGAAGGTTGGGAAGCGGTAACGGCAACCGGCGTTCTCAGGCCGATCCCGAAAGTGTTTCGCCACGAATATGAAGGATGGCTCGCCGTCATTGAGCCTTTTGGATTCCCAGCGATTCGTTGTACTCCTGATCACCTGATCTTCGCTGTGACGGGCCCCGATGAGAGCCCACGGCCTGTCCAGGCGCAGGAGCTGACGCCTGCGCACTTGCTAGTTGTGCCGAAATCCCCGAGTGGGGCCTTGTCGCACTTCGAGGAAACCACTTGGTTGTTCCGTGGGCATCGAGCTGGGGACTCCGGAGTCTTCGAGGCCGATAGTTCCTATTTCGTTCCGATTCGAAACAATCGCCGAGAGTGGTTTTCCGGCCATGTTTATAACCTCGAAATTGAGGAAGAGCATTCGTATCTCGCCAACTGTTGCGCGGTGAAGAATTGCCAGAACTACATCACGTCTCAGGCGTTGCGTGACCCGGTGGCGGGTGTGCCGCCTCAGGCCGTCACCCCGAAAGAGATCGTGAACCTCGCTTTGCACAATCGCGCGCGGATTCTGACTTCCACCTACAACGAGCCATTGATTACCAGTGAGTGGGCGGTTGAGGTCTTCAAGGAAGGAAGAAGGCACGACCTTGTCTGCTCATACGTTTCGAACGGCAACGCGACCCCTGAGGTGCTGGAGTATATCCGCCCGTGGGTGGACCTCTACAAGGTGGATCTCAAGGGGTTCAACGACAAGCACTACCGAAAGCTTGGTGGATTACTCCAGACCGTGCTCGATTCGATCAAGCTGATCCACCAGAAGGGCTTCTGGCTCGAGATCGTGACCCTGGTAGTGCCCGGGTTCAACGACTCCGAGGACGAGGTGAGAGAGATTGCGAAGTTCCTCGTCTCGGTCTCGCCCGACATCCCATGGCATGTCACGGCGTTCCACCAGGATTACAAGATGACCGATCACGAGAACACAACCGCAAAGGCACTCATCCGCACGGCCGAGATCGGCTTAAGCGAAGGACTCCGCTACGTGTATGCCGGAAACCTTCCAGGCAGAGTTGACCGTTTCGAAAACACCTACTGTCCAACCTGCCGAACCCTACTCATCGAACGCTACGGCTTCACGATCCTGAAGGACTCGCTGACTCCCACCCGCGGCGCCTGCCCCAACTGCTCCGCCACAATCCCCGGCGCCTGGGGCTAAATACCCTTTGGTTGTATAGCGGGTTTTCGAAGTACAATCTACCGCAATGGGCATCGACGAACTCTTGAAAGCCAAGCGTGACGAGATCCTTCGCATTGCCGAAAAGCATGGGGCGAGAAACGTGCGCGTCTTCGGCTCCTTCGCTCGCGGTGAAGCCGGCCCCGAGAGCGACATTGACTTCCTGGTAGATATGGAGCCGGGTCGAAGTCTGCTTGATCTTGGCGGACTCTTGGCAGATCTTACCGAACTACTCGGACGGAAGGTCGATATCGTGACGGAACGGTCCATTTATTGGCTCTTGCGCCGGCGGATCTTGAAAGAAGCGCGACCTTTGTGAAAGATCCGCGCGTCTATCTGGCTCAGATTCTCGAATGCATTCAGCGCATTACCTCTTACACAGCCGGTGGGCGGGAGACATTTTTTGCTGACTCTCTCATTCAGGACGCTGTCATTCGGAACTTCGAAGTCATAGGCGAGGCGGCCAAGCGTGTGCCCGAAGAATATCGCCAAGCCCATCAACAGGTCCCGTGGCGAAGCCTTGCCGCTTTTCGTGACGTGCTGATTCACCAGTACGAAGGTGTGAGCCTGCCTGAAGTATGGCGTGTCGTCGAAACAGAACTGCCGGCGTTGAAGGCAGCAATCGCCGCAATCCTGCCTCCTCTCGACCAACTCGAAAGAGAAATTGCCGGGGAGGAGTAGAGCAGTTGTTGCGGGATTCGTGGTGGCCGGTCAGCGTATTGCTAACGATTCTTCTTTTCGTTCTCCTGTTCTCCTCGGCTGAAGCTTCTCCTCAAACGGACGTCTGCCGAAGTCAGTTCAGCAATGGTCGCACGCCGACAGTAAAGGTCTTACGGCAGATACTAGATAGTCATGCAGCCTGGCTGTCGAAAACAGATTACGGTACGCGCGTGGAGTCAATCCCATTCTTAGTTGAAATCCGAGTGGCAACTCCACGTTGTTCACGCGGCCTTCTTCTGTGACTTCTCCATTCCCTGTTGCAACGCACGCCGCAGCGCGGGCAGGTGTCGGTAGCCCTTGACGCGGCGCACGC
>DATEAO010000529.1:0-6906 GCA_035288345.1 Candidatus Methylomirabilota bacterium
AGCACGTCGCGCCATTTTATTTCTACCTCGGGGCCTTCCCTGTAGAGTTCTTGCCGTGGACGCTCTTCCTCCCGCAGGCCATGATCCTCGGCAGAGGTCAGCGCGGTGGGGAGGATTCGCGGGGGTGGTGGTTTGCGTTCTGCTGGCTCGTGACGCCCCTCGCATTTTTTTCCCTTTCTTCGGGGAAACGCGATATCTACATGCTGCCGGCTTTCCCGGCGGCCGCGCTCCTTGTCGGTTGGGCCTGGTCCCGGTGGTGGCTTGGGGTCTCAGGACGAAGAAGCTTCCGGGGCGTGATCATTCCGGCGTTGCTGTTGGTCGTGAGTCTTTGGGGGTTGGCGGGTGGAGTCTTGGCCGGTTCCGAGTGGATGCTGGCGACCAGAAACCGACTGCTCTTCCCTGAGACGCTGGAGGCCCGGCTCTGGACAGCGGTTCTGCTCGGGCTTGGAGGAGCTCTTCTGGCGAGCGCGGCGATCATGCGGCGGCCCCGCTGGGTCTTCGGATGCACGGTGGGGTTTTTCTGGCTGGCGATGACCGCGGGCGTCGCGCTCATCTACAATCCCCAGTTCAATCAGCGGTACCCTATTAAAGCCTTCGCTCAGGCCATCAGAAGTTCAATCGATCCGGGAAAGCCGCTGCGCGCGTGTGGGAATGTGAACGATCTCGGCCTGAGCTTCAATCTCAACCGTTTTTTACCGGCTCAGACGGAATCAGACGTGACTCGCTATTTGACCTCAGATGATCCGGCATGGTGCGTGATGAATCGTCGCGCCTACAGGCGAATCAGCGAGCAAACAGGTCGGCACTTCACCGTCGTCGTGGAGCAGGAGTTTGACCGCTCCACCTTGCTCCTGGTCTCGAACCGGCCGTAAAGAATGTGAACAGAGCAAGCGCGCGCTCTCTTTTGCGAAGCTCAACGGTTCACCTCCTTTTTCTCGTGGGGGTGGCCGTTCTCCTTTATCTCCCCTCTCTGGGGGCCCGCCAGGTCGCCACTAACGACGAGGCCCGGTATCTGCTGATCGAAGACAGTCGGATCCTCCCGACACGGGATGCTCTGACCACTTCCAGCACCGTATACCTTTGGCTTCTCGCAGCGGTTGAGCGCACGGGGGGTCTCACCGAGTTTTCAGCCCGGCTCCCCTCTGCCCTGGCCGGCATTGGCGGCATCTTAATGACATACGTTCTCGGACGGCGACTTTTCGGCGCCGAAGCAGGACTCCTCTCGGCCCTCCTCCTGGCGACCAGCCCTGGCTACTTCTGGAACACCCGAACGATCAGCCCCGACCTTATCTCCACCTTCTTCATCGTTCTGGCTTTCCTCGCGTTCGACCTCCGGCGCCGGAAGCCTGTGAGCCATGCGCAGCTCTTGCTCTTCTCCTGTTCCTTGGCTCTCGCCATTTCGCTCGTGGGGCTCCTCGGGGTCTTCCCCCTTCTGACCCTCCTGCTCTATCTCGCTCTTCGCCGGGAGTTGGCGATGGTCAAGGACGTGGGCTGGCGGTGGGGGCTGGTGGTTGGAGGCGCGGTCGCGGGAGGCGTGGCGACCTCCATCCTATTGACCACTGCTATCTCTGAAGAGATTGTGAGCCCGCCTCATTCACTGGTCTTCTACGGGAAGACGCTCTTCACCGGGCTCTTCCCCTGGAGCCTTCTTTTCCCCTCGGCTCTCGTGGTTGGAGTGAAGGCAATCAAGGACCGTGGCGTCACCAGCCCCGTTCTGCATCCACTCCTTTGGAGCTTGGTCCTGTTGACGCTCCTTCCTCTCGCGACTGCCCCCAGGAGCGGATCCCTTCTCCCGCTCTATCCGGCTCTCGCCCTCGTGGTCGGATGGGCTTGGGAGGCGGTCGGCTCTGGAGATTTCGGTCGCGCATGGCCACTCACGCTGCAGATCCCTGTCACTGCTCTCAGCGTCGTCATTGCTTTCTTCGGCCTCACCCTGGCCTCTGGCGGGGGAGTCCCGGTGCCGGGACCGACTGCTCCTTTTCTCTCCGGAGAGTCTACCGGAGCATTCCTCCTCGGCCTCACAGCAGTGGCGGCCGGACTCCTCTCCCTTCTTTTCCTGCTGCGGGGGAGGCGGAGGCTTTCTCTCCTCGTCGTCGCCCTCCTGATGATCCCGACGATACGTGGGATCGAGGGCGCCTGGCTCTCTCGTAACAGCCAGCCCTATGAGCTGTCGGCCCTAACCAAGGTTGTCAAGGGACTCCTGAATGCCTCACAACCGGTCGCGGTCGTGGACCGTGAAGAGCCTTTGGTGAGCCTCTACGTTGGACAAAAGCTTCCCGTCATCAAAGGGGAGGAGAAATTCCGCAGGCCTCTCAGCTCGGCTCCCACTTCCCTTCTCGTGAGGGAGGAGAACCTCAGCCGGTTCGGCTCTAACGTTTCCCAGCGCCCCTGGCTTCTGGGGAAAGCCACAATCGAAGGATCACCCCTTCTCCTCACCTCGCAGAGCCCTCTCACCACCGGGACTTGCGAGGTGGTAGTGGTAAGCGTGGATGGGCTCCGCGCGGACGCAATCGGCCGTGTCCACACACCAGTCCTGAGCCGGCTCGCGCGCCAAGGAGCTTTTGCCCCGCACGCCGAAACCGTCCGGGTCACCAAAACCTTGCCGGCCCATGTGGCCATGCTGACCGGGTTGGGGCCGGGGAAGTCACGGGTGTTCCATGACGCATGGAGATCAGGGGAGCCTCAGTTTGGGGGGACCACCGTCTTTGAGGTCGTCCGCGAGGCCGGGTTGGGAACCGCCATGTTTAGTGGAAAGGGGAAGTTCGGTTATCTGGGCAAGCCGGCGACGATCGATCACCTCGATGTCGGGGAAAAGAGCGATGCTGAAGTCATGACCTCAGCGCTCGATTACCTCTCCGAGAGCCGCCCGGCCTTCACGTTCATCCATCTCCCCGACACTGATGAGGCCGGCCACCGCCACGGCTGGATGACGCCCGCGCAGTCCGCTGTCATCGAGAAGGTTGACCAGCTTATCGGGCAGCTCGTTGATCGACTGACCTCCGCGCCGAGACGGGCGCCGTTCCTGCTGATCGTGACGGCCGACCATGGGGGAGAGGGAAAGGTCCACTTTCGGCGTTGGTTTTTCTGGCCCACCTGGCGGACGGCCTTCAACGTGGTTCCCTGGATTGCCTGGGGTGAAACGGTCAAGCCAGGTGTTGAGATTTCCGGCCAAGTGTGGGCGTACGACACGGCCTCCACCGTCCTCTACGCGCTCGGCCTGGGCTCGCCGCTAGGCTGGGACGGCCGTCCGCTCACCGAGATTTTCGTCGCTCCTCCGTGGACCGCGCCGGGCTCGCCCGTCCGCTGCCGCCCTGGATGAGGCGCATCCAACGAGCTCCCCTCCGAGAATTATGTGCGGGATTGGAAGAAGAGAGCAAACCCGAGGCCGGCAAAGATGAGGTTGGCTGTCCAGGCAGCGATCATGGGAGGCAGCAGTCCCGCCTTGGCGAGTGAAATCGCCACCGAGTGGATGACCCAGTAGCCGAGGGCCAACAGGATGGCCAGGCCGATTCCGATCAGGCGTCCTCGCCGGGGAGACTGAAGGGCGAACGGAATTCCAACCACGGCCATGATCACCGAGGCGAGGGGAAAGGCGGTCTTTGAGTAGAGCTCCACAAGGTACTTTTCCACCCGGTGGCCGGTTTCTTCAAGCCGATTGACATACGCCTGAAGCTCCCTCAGGCTCATGAGCTCGGGCGGCTTCTGAATTTCAGAGAAGTCCTGGATCTTCTCAGGGAGCTCGATGGTGGCCACAGTGAACGGAATCTCCTCGATCGAGTTCCCCGGGAATTCCCGATGGAACCCCTGGCGGAACTCCCACCCGGCCCGGGTCCAGCGGGCCGACTTCGCATCGAGGCGGTTCACCATCTGATAGTCCCGATCGATTTCCAGAATGGTGATGCCATCGATCTCCTGGCTCGCGGGATCAAAGAGATCCATGTGGAAAAACCTCGTCTCCGAGCTTCTGACCCAAAACTGGGTCCGCTTCTGGAGGTAGAGGGACACGCTCTTCCGGATCTTGACCCTATCCACCTCCTCGCCTTTTTGATTGAGAACAGGCAGGAGCGTTTCCTGAAACAGCAATCCCACGGCGCTCAGCCCGATGGCGAGCGCCAGGATTGGCGCGCTGACGCGGTGGAGGCTTACCCCTGCGGCTTTGAGAGCTGTCAGCTCGTTCTGCCGCGTCAAGGCGAGAAAGAGCAGGATGGTCGCGAGCAGAACGACGATCGGCAGTCCCTGATAAAGCGCTGGTGGAGTGCGGTAGAGAAAGTGCTCCAGAATGCTGAGGAGTGGAGGCTTCAGTCTCAGATAACGATCAATGGTCTGCAGGAGGTCCACAACGATGAACAGGCAGGTGGCCACGCCGAGGCCGTAGACGAGGTACGTCAGGAACTCGCGGATGAGATAGCGGTCAATGAGGTACGAGGAGTTTCGCGCGCGCGCGCGAACAGTTCTCTCACGGCTGAGACGGATCTCTTCACGGACCGCCGGTCTTCGACCGGCGAAACGCTTCGAGAGCTGCCACCACCAGTGAGCCGGTCCCTGGCGCTCCCGATAGAGCGTTGAAAGGAAGAGAGCCCCCCCACCGAGCAGGAGCATGAGATTCGGGGTCCACATGGCGACCCATGGCGGGATGCGGCGGTTGATCGCCAGCCCTTGGCCGGTCGTGAACAGCACATAATACGCCATCAGGATCACCAGACTCGTGGCGAGCGCCAGCGATTTCCCTCCCCGCCGCGCGCGAATCCCCAGGGGAAAACCGATCAGCGCAAACGCGATCGCGGCAGCGGGAACCGCAAAGCGCTTGTGAAGCTCCACCAGGAAGGGGTTCGGATTCTCCCCGGTCTGAGAGGCCAGGGCGGCCTCGCCGAGGAGCTCTCGAACCCTCATCTCCTGCTCCGCTTTTTCTTTCGGCATCTGTTGGGTGAGGGAGCTCTCGATCGAGAGGTTGATGTCGTAGAGCCCGAACGCGGCGTGGCGATAGCGCGTGAAGTCCTCCGGCCTCATTTCGTTGATCGCGCCGTCGATCAGCCGGAGAGTGATGCGACGGTTGACCTCGTCTGTGAGCAGCCGGCCCTCCCGGGCCGTGATAATCCGGCTGAGCTTCGGGTCGCGTTCATCTGAGATCAGCAGTCCGCGCAGTCCGACCTGAGACGGCGAGATCTCCTCCACGTAGAGCACCAGCGGCGCGAACGTGCTGTTAAACAACCGCTCCTTGATGCCCACCGCGGCCCGAGTTTGCACGATTCGGAAGACGGTTTCCTTAAAGGCCCCGATGCCCCAGGGCCCGACCACAATCGTCAGGAGCGACGCCACCAGCGCGGTCGTCGCTCCAAAGAGCAAAAACGGCTTGAAGAGCTGAAGCGGGCTCACCCCGGACGCGTGGAACCCCACCACTTCGAAGTCAGAGGCCAAGCGGCTGCAGGCGACGAGCACGGCGAGCAACACGGCCATGGGCAACGTGTACCCGATAAACGAGGGGAGGATGTAAAGGAGGAGCTGACCGACCATGAGCGCGGGGACTCCTTTGTTGACAATCAGCTCCACGAGGCTGAAGATGCGGTCGGTGAGGAGAAAGAACGTGAAGAGGAACGCCCCCAGAAGGAAGGGCGTGATCAATTCTCTCCAGACATAGCGATCCAGAATGGGTCTCATGGTCCCATGGTGTTGTAACATATTCGTGATGCGTTCTCTAGTGCCACGCCGATATGCGTCGCCTCACTCCCGTCGGGAATCGGGAATCGGGATTGGGGATCTGGAATGCGAATCCCGAACCCCGGACCCCGAACCCCGAGTGTGATGCTCGCATCTCGGCATGGCACGGGTGTGGCGCCAAAACCAAAGTTTCACAGAAATGTGCAGAGGTTAAGCGAACAAACATGCTAGCTCTTCCGCGAACGAGCCTGCGAGGCGGCGCCGGGATCCGAAGATTTTGGACCCTCCTTCTCCTTGCGTGCTTGTCATTGCCCGCGGCCTTCGGTGTCCACGCCGCCCCATTGCGGGACCGGCTGGACATCTTCCTCGAACTTGTCCGCTCCCGCATGACCCCGCCGGATCGGGAAGAGGGTGACCAGATCCGAGAAGCGGTCCAGGAAGCGTCTGCGATCCTGGACGAAGAGATCTTGGAAAATCTGAACAGCGAGGGGCCGTTTGCGTCGGAGGCGTTCATCCAGGAGCGCCTCGAGGCGTTCACCGCGCAGTGGGGATGGGGAGACTTGGCGGCCTGGCGGGCGAAAGCGTCGTCGTCGCAGTTGATCGCAACGATTCGATTGATCCCGAGTGGCATGGGGAGCAGCGTTCGCGTGTACGCTCGTCAGGCGGGGCGTTACACGCTGGCTTACGTGGCTCAACGGGATGCCACCCCAATCGTGACAGAGATGTCGGGAGCGCGCTCTGGTGTCGCCCACATCCTGATCGGATGGGTCGGGCCCCCGTCAGGCCAGGGGAGTTCGCCGCTGCTCCTCGAGCTGGTTCGTCTCGACGGTCAGAACGGCCGAACCGTATGGAGCAGCCAGTCGCTCTTTCCTGCAGGCCTCCAGGTGCTTGAGTTCAAAATGGAGAATAATGGGTTCTCCATCCGGCATCCCGGTCAATACGCCGGACGGAAGCCGGGGTGTGACGGGGAGACCGATCTCGTCGACCGCTATCGCTACGATCCGGCAAAGGGGAGTGTGCAGCTTGTGGCCCGAACCGTGATGAACGGATGGCATCAGGAGCTCTATCAACACGCGGTTCGCCCGCTGCTGGACGCGCTCAGCAGTCGGAACGATCCCGCGCTGAAAAGCCTGGTCCCATCCTTGGCTCTTCGCCAACAACTCCCGATGGAGTTGGCGATCCTCCCGGCCTGCGATGAGGCGCTCCCGCCGTCTGCCCCGACCGAAGTTCGCGTCCTGGTGGAAGAGGCCG
>DATEAO010000530.1:0-3398 GCA_035288345.1 Candidatus Methylomirabilota bacterium
CCCCGAGCCCCGAGCCCCGGACCGACTGCCATCCGCGATCTGTGAGCTGACATGCTAGCCCACGAACGGTGGAATGGGGGGGATCTCCATCTGGCGGATCCTCACATCTCGGACACCCGGAACGGCGCGGGCTACCTCCTCGGCATCGTCGAGTGCAGAGGTCCCTTCCAACGTCACCACGCCGTTTTCAGCTTCAACGCTGATTCGGGATTTTCGAGTCTCCGGGTGCGCAGCCAGAGCGGCCTGAACCTGAAACGCGAGGGTGCGATTGGCCACCAACTGGCGTCCCGCCTCCGTGGTTCGAAGCTCCGGTCGATTCGCAAGGGTCGCCACCAGCTCCACCGCGGCGTTGACCGCGAGCTTCTCGGTGTTGATGACGAGATCGTAGAATGCCGGGTCAGCCCAGTTCACCCCGTAGAGGTAGCGCACGCGCCCGCCTTTCTCGGCATCGTTCCGACGAACCAACTCAGTCGCGCTCCTGACGTCGAGGGCCTCGCCCATCTGGCTCGGCATCTTCTTCATCACTCGCTTCACCCGCATCTCGAACGGCGCCGTCACGCGCACGCGAATGGCGTGGGGGACTTCTCGGAGGAGGAACTGGCCCCCACGCCCGATGATGACGACCCGATCCTCCATCGCGAACTCATAGACGATCGCCTGGGAGACGGTCAGGTATCGGCGGGTCTCGGTGTCAAACCGCTCGAGGATCGATGGCTTGGTCTCATCAAGGGAGGAGAGCTTCTCTTCCAGCAGGCCGTAGCGGTGGGCGGCTTCGGTGATCAGCTCCGTATCGACAAAGCGGTACCCCAGTCGCTCAGCCACCGCGCGGCCGATCTCAACCCCACCGCTCCCCATCTCGCAGGAAATCGTCACAATTGCCATGGTCCTCTCCTACCGGCTCCGGAGAGCGAGAATTCCTCGTCGTGGCGATTCTGCCCATCGTCATGGCCACGACTACCGCTCGATGATGGAGAATGAGGAAACCAACTGGAGCCGGCGGTCGGAGTTGAACCGACGACCTACTGATTACGAATCAGTTGCTCTACCTCTGAGCTACGCCGGCGGGTGGCCTCACCGTAGCATAGGGCCCTGGGGGTGTCAATTTCGCTCTGGCAGGCTGCTGAAAAAGGCCCATCTGCGGCGTTGGCTTTCCTCGGAGGGGGGCACGCCCCCCTTCCGACACCTCCCCCAAAGCTTGCGCGGGCGAAGCCCGCGCTCGAACGGAGAATGCGGTCGCTCGTCGTTGCAACGTACATATCAGTACGTCTCACTCCTCGCTTCCTCGCCGCCTTGCATCTGGACCTTTTTGAGCAGCCTGCGGGCCGCCCGTGCTCGCGTGCTTTCAGAGCCTTTTGCCAAGCACAACCCGCCAATTCCGACTGGGCGGCTGAGCCCGCAAATGGTAGAATGAGGCGCCGGTTGCGAGCCCGGAATGAAATTTCTCTGCGTCAGTTGTGATGAGCCGATGAAGTTCAGCGGGAGCGAGGGTCCTGATGAAGGGTCTCTCTCTGTGACGTTCGGGTGTCCGAACTGCGGTTATCAGGTCGCGATGCTGACCAACCCCTTCGAGACCCAGATGGTGCGCTCTCTCGGGGTCAAGATCGGCGGGCGGGCATTGCCCGCCTAACCGTTCGAGCAACTCCGCTCCACGCTCGCGTCCCAGCGCCGAGATCTTTTCGAAGGGTCTGCACCCCAGAGCGGCGAAGCTCAAGAGACTCGGACCGACGGGCCTGGGTGTCCGTTTGCCGCGATGATCCCTGGCCAGGAAGAAGCCGCCTCGGGCGGAGTGATCAGGTGGGGACCGGAGGCCGAGCAACGTATCGAGCGAATCCCGTCTTTTATTCGTCCGATGGCAAAAAAAGCGATCGAGCGCTATGCGATGGGGAAGGGGTACATGATCATCACCGAGAGTGTGATGGACGAGGCCCGCCAAGCCCTCGGGATGTGAAGATCCCTCGGAGGGGGGCACGCCCCCCTTCCGATTCCTCCCCCCAACGGCTTGCGCGGGCGAAGCCCGCGCTCGAACAGGAACCTTCAACGTTTCACGCTTCACTTTTCACGCTTCACTCTCTGACGGCTTGCTCAATCTCGTCGCGGTGCGGGCTGAACCCCCAAAAGGGCTCGCCCGCAATCACGATGGTTGGGACCGCAAGCCTCCCGCAGAGCCGAAAAAGCTCCAGCGTGGCCTGAGCGTCTTTCCCCACCTCCCGGAGGTCTACAGAGACTCCCCGCGCCGCGAAGAAGGCAAGCGCAGCCTCGCCATCAGGATTCCCCGCCATCGTGTAGACCCGAACGCTCTTGGCCATCAGCCCTGATCCGAAAAAGACGTGAGGCCGGAGTCAAAAAACCGGCTGCCTTTTCTCAGGCCATAGACACGTTCGGTCATTGGTTAAGCCTGACTATCATTTCGGATCGGGGTCAGATCACCGTCGCCTCGCGGACTGGCCGTACTGGCGATGGCAGCGGGGGCAGCGGAGCCATCGCACCGTGACTCGCCGAACAATCCACCCGCAGTGAGGGCAGAGCTGCAATGCTCGCCACGCCACCACGCAGAGTCCGGCAAGCGCGACCACGATGAAGAGGCCGATCGCGAGGTCGATCCAGGCTGCCATGGCGCATCATTCGCTCGAAGAGCCGGGCCGTTCGAGATCGGCGTCGGGAATCAGTCTGAACTGCTTTCCCTCCGCCCACGGCGGGGTTCGATGAGCCAGCAGAACGTCTCGAAACGAGGAGAGTGTCTCTTGGGGGAGGTCTGGATGCCCCGCCAGGAGCTCGTAGAAGCCTTCGGGGTCGTCATGCGCGTACTGACTCACCCGCGACACGGTGCGAAAGAATCGGCGGACTTTGCGCTCCACCGCGGCCTCCGCAATCGGTCGAGTGATGCGCGCCAGGAACTCAGTGATGGCACTATCAAGGCGGAGGTACCCGGTGAGTGTGGTCTCTGCATAACCGGTCCCATCCTCGCCCTGGTGATGCTGAGTCTCTTCCACGATGAGAACCCGACCGCGAATCGTCGGCAATAGCCGCTTCGAATAACTTCCTTCGAGGTAGTAGAGCCGTCGCGCCTCGTCCACATGCAGCACGCGGATGAGCCCTGTGGCCCCGCGCGAGTCATCCCCCCAGTAGCCATCGGCGGTTCGAATCACCTGGTAGTCGCCGACGCGGAGGATCCGAGCCAGCACGGCCGCAAATTCCGGGCGCTCGGTCAGGAATTGGAAGACCTCTTTGCGACTTCGATAGGTGATCCCCCGCACGTGATGAGAAAAAACCGCGTGGCCCACCACCTCGTTGACGACGTGTTGGAACTCCGGCGTCAGCGCCTGAAACGGAATGGCTCGGTCCCACGCTGGACGGAGTGTCACAGTGCCGTCGGGGCGAGGGAGCGGGGTCGCTTCCTC
>DATEAO010000531.1:0-2877 GCA_035288345.1 Candidatus Methylomirabilota bacterium
AAGATCCGAAGAGCCGACAGCGGACAGTCTGTAGCCACGATATCGGGCGTTGCTGCCTCCACCGCGTCCAGCAGCGGCTTGGCCCACTTGAGCGACAGATCGTGGTACTGAGTCTTCATCCCCCATGTCCCGTCCACCGCCGAACACTTCTCGATGAGGTCCACCTTCGCGCCCGTGAGTTGCATCAGATCGCGCGACTTGAAACCGATGTTCTGGGCCTTCAGATGACACGGGAGATGATACGCCACCCTTCCCGGGTTTAGGGGGAAGTCCGTGTTAAGCCTGCCTTCGCCATGAAGGCGCATCAGATACTCGCTAAGGTCGAAGGTGTGAGCCGCTACATTCCTGCTGGCCTCATCCTCCAGCAGGGCAGGATACTCCTGCTTGAGGACATAGCTGCAGGTAGGGCCCGGGACAACGACGTCGAACCCGGCAGCAACCCGCTCAGCCAGCACGCGAACGTTGACCCGCGCCGCTTCCAGGGCCGCCTTCAGGTCCCCGCCATCCAAGGCCGGCATTCCGCAGCAGCGGGGATATTCGACGACGACCTCGAGCCCGTTTTTCGCCAGCACGCGCACTGCGGCTACTCCTGCGGCCACGTCACTATAGTTTACCGAACAGGTGGGGAACAGGACGACTCTTCCTTGCGGTGAGGCGACGGCCCCTGCCATTGCTCGCCCCTCGCGTTGGAACCAGCGGTCGAACGCCTCGGAGGCGTAATCGGAGAGCGGCCAATCCCGGTGAATGCCGAGGAACGTCTCCATCAGCCGGCGGGTCCACCGCGCTCGGATCAGGCGATTGGACAGCGGGGCGGTCTTGCAGGCGATCCGCCCGATCAGATCGGGGCGTCCGAGAATCCTGTCCTGCAAAGAGATCCCTTCCCTCTTGGATTGCACCACCTTTTGCCTGAGCATCAGGCGAGGGAAGTCGATTGCCCAGCGGTGGGGAGGCGTATAGGGGCAGTGGTTGTAGCAGAGCTTGCATTGGTAGCACTCGGCGCCGACAACCCTCAGGTCGGCCTCACCAAGCTTTTCAGCCTCCCCGTCCACCCGCTCGTCGTCCAACCGCTGGAACAGCGTATTGAAAGAGGGACAGAGCGGCAAGCAGCGGCGGCAGCCGTTACAAAGGTCAAAGACCCGACGCAACTCCTGACCCAGGGCTGGCTCGCTCCAAAATGTGTCCGATCCCAAATCGAAGCCCATGGCTGTGTCTCCGTCTTCCGACAAGCATTCCCAGGATACGTTGGTGCGCTGATAAATCTCCGTGCTGACCGGCTCAGACCAAAAAGGCGGTTGGAGCGATCAGTCCCGCCCCAACCGCCAGCTATGGCCTGTCAGCACTATATCGCCGCCGCCGGTTCCTTGCCCGCGATCTGGGTCAGCCCCTTGGTAAACCGACCGGCATGTGACTTCTCAGCCTTGGCCAGGGTCTCGAACCACTCCGCCAACTCTTCGAACCCCTCGCCCCTGGCGGTCTTTGCCATGCCCGGATACATCTCCGTGTACTCATACGTCTCGCCCTCGATGGCCGACTTCAGGTTCTTCTCGGTGCTCCCGAAGGGGACGCCAGTGACCGGATCGCCAACTGGCTTGAGGAAATCCATATGGCCAAATGCGTGGCCCGTTTCTGCCTCAGCCGTGTCGCGGAAGAGGCCGCCGATGTCGGGGTATCCCTCGATATCTGCCATGCGGGCAAAGTATAGATAGCGGCGGTTTGCCTGCGATTCACCGGCGAAGGCGTTCTTCAGATTTTCATGGCTCTTGGTTCCCATCAAATTCTTTCCCATGGTTCTCTCCTCCTTAAATGTTCGAGTGTTGACCCCAGCCAGGACGTCAAATACGTCCGGCGATAATTCCCGACTCGATCGTCCCAGCGTCATTGCTTCCCCTCGTTTCGCTTGACCTTCCTTCACCTCCTTTTTCCCAAGGGCAAGATATCCCCTACTCCTCAGTGACTGACTTCGCCTGCCGCTCGACAGTCAGCGCAATAGCCAAAGAACTCCACTCGGTGGCCCACGACGTGGAACTGACCCTTTGCGATTGCTCGCGGAGCCTTGATCCGTCCGAGGCTCGCGTCGAAGACGTCGATGATTCGCTTGCAGGCGATGCAGACCGCATGATGGTGAGACGTCGGATCGGTCTCGTATCGGGCCGCCTCCTGTCCATGGCCGACCGGGGAGACAACCTTCATCTCCACCAGCGCTTCCATGATCTGATAGACGGTGTTCAGCGAGATCATCGGAAAGCGCTTCCGCACCTGCTGGTAGATCTGATCGACCGTCGGGTGGCCGCCATGTTCACAGAGAACCTCGAAAACCGCGACTCGTTGAGGAGTCACCTTGCGGCCTGATTCTCTGAACCGGTCCGTGATCGCCTTGACGGACAGTTTCATCGTACCCATCCCGTCCCTTCTCTCGTCAGACTCTGTCCATCCCTTTGCCTTCTATAGCAAGAATCATTATCAACGAGGATTCATTCCTTGTCAAGCGAAAATAGCATTGCGTCGTCTGCCAGTCTCGCCCAAGTAATGAGCATCACGGCGCCGGCCTGCCCATTTCGGCATCACGAGCCTCAAGGGTTTTGCGATCAGATGAGCAACGTTTTCGCAATATCAACGCTGTTAGTCTGTGTTCGTGTTAGTTTCCGCGCTTTCTCTACGAAGAGATACAAGATGGGCTCGTGGCACGGAAACTGCTCGCTGCAACACATTAGGGTTTCTCGACATAAATGTCGCCCGCGACCTATATGAAGCTCTCTCTCGCTCGCCAACAAGAAAGGAGGAACAACCGTGCCACAACGACCGCTGGTAAACGTCTCGATCCTCCTGATTTTCTGGGGAGCACTCCTGATCGCTCCGGCAATTGTCCTCGCCCAACAG
>DATEAO010000532.1:0-3123 GCA_035288345.1 Candidatus Methylomirabilota bacterium
AGGAGGCAGAGGCAATCATGGACATCACTGGATTGGCCGCCGTCGGGTTGATTCTCATCCTGGTGGTTTTCCTCGTCATCATCTTCAACAATCTCGTGCGGGGACGCCTGGGGGTACGCGAAGGATGGTCAGGCATAGAGGTTCAGCTCCAACGAAGGGCTAGCTTGATCCCAAACCTGGTGGAGACCGTGCGAGGCTACGCCGGCCACGAGCAGCAGACGCTACAGAACGTTACCAACGCCCGGGCAGCGCTCCAGAGCGCCAGCACCCCCGCCGACGCAGCGCAGGCCAGCAACATGCTCACCTCAACGTTGCGCTCGCTCTTTGCAGTGGCGGAGGCTTACCCAGACCTGAAAGCCAACCAGAACTTTCAGGACCTCCAGCGTCAGCTTGCCGATACGGAAGACAAAATCTCTTATGCGCGCAACTACTACAACGCCAAGGCGCTCCAGTACAATTCCCTGGTGAGCACCTTTCCCAGTCTCCTCGTCGCGGGTGTTGGAGGATTCAAGGAGGTTCAGTTCTTCGATGCGCCTGAGGCGGCGGAGCAGGACGTGAACGTCAGCTTCCGAGGGTGAACCCGTTGGCGCGTCGGAGATAGAGACGTACTCCTCAGGAGGTTCAGGGAAACGTTTGCAGCCACCCGTACGGGGTGGCTGCAAAGCATTCACGCGGTCGAATCCATGAACAAAATATGGAGCCACCGGTCGGAATCGAACCGACGACCAGCGGTTTACGAAACCGCTGCTCTACCGCTGAGCTACGGTGGCGTCGTTCTCAATTCTATCGTTTTCTGGCTCTGTGCGATAGGTTTGCAGCCGGTTTCGAACCAAAACCAGAGTAAAGTCAACCGGTGCTACTGCTGGACCGCTAAGAACTGGGCCAAAGCATCAGCCGCTGGCAGATATCGCCCCTTCTCTCATCGGGGTGCTTGGAGACCCGTGTCGGCGTGGAACTCCGATGTAGGCAGGCGCTTCGCCTAAGGCAGTGACTCCCATGTCTGGGGGAGAATGGTCAGGCATAGGGTCGGGGACTACTATGCGTTATGGGGACATAGTGCGAGTACGCTTACGGACGCGGCCAACCCAATCGTTCTAATACCTCCAATGCGACATCGCGCAGCGGTCGTCCGTTGTTGCTGATTACGAAGTCTTCCGCGTTCGCGGAGTCCAGAATCTTAGTCAGCTCTCGGCTGCGCTCCCACAGCGGCTCGAAAAACGACCCCGCCTCCCGATGGCGTAGGCGTTGTTGGATTGTCGCTTCACTAGCCACTACCCGTGCCACGATGATCTCGGCCTCAGGGATCATCCTCTGGTATCGCCGTAGTTCCTTCCGACTCTCCAAGACTCGCGCTAACACGAGGTACCTCGGTGCTCGGCTCCTGAAGTTCTCCCAAACCGCGGCGAGGTTGGCGAACATAAGCTCATCATTGAAGGGGTCGTGGGGTGGAGCGGGATAGAGCTGGCAGAGCCAATCTAAATCGATGCAGGCGTAAGGCACATCAATCTCGTAGAGGAGAGTTGAGATCTCTTCCGCGACTGAGGTCTTCCCAGCACCCACCGTTCCCGTGAGCAGCAATGTCGGTACGCCTACGCTCATGCCTGCCACGCCTACTATCAGTCAACTGTGATAATGCAGCAAACCCAGGACCATCACGATTGCGTCGTCGTGAGAGTTAATGTCGTACAGTTCACAGAGGCCGCGCGACGGAGGAGGACGGAGATCTAGTGTAGTGTCTCCTATATAACATGATATTTGGCAAGCGCGTCGAGACTACTTTCACGAAGGCACGTCAGGTTAATGGTCCGTAAGTTATTTGAGAGACACTACACTAGCAGGGTAGCGTTAGGAGGGCATCTTGCAACAGAAGTGTTGCAAGATGCCCTCTGTTTTTGCATCAGACGCCTGGCTCGTTAAACCTCTACTTCGCTTGAACAGGCTCGCTCGACTGGGTGAGAGGCCACGTGCCCGTGCTGGGCGTGCCGTTGAGTGAGACCCGACGCTCGCGAACCCGGGCTCCCATCGTCGGGTCGACCGCTTTAGGCCAGGTGCGCTTCAGCGAGTCGACCACAGGGTTGGAGCTGCGTCCAACCTTTTCAATCTCAATCTCGCCCACATCTCCATCCTGTAATGGGCCCAAGCCCTGGTGATTCGTCCCACAGAGGATGAGGTCACCGGGCTTCAGCGTCATCACCGCCGACAGGGCGGCAATGACATAGGCCACGCTGTGCTCCATGTCGCTGGTGTTGTAGTCCTGCCGGAGCTGGCCATTCACCCGATACTTGACCTGGAGATTGTTCGGGTTCCTTATCTCGTCTGCTGTGGTGATGGCCGGGCCGAGCGGCAGAAAGGTGTCGAACGACTTGCCGTATTCGCCAGCCAGCGGAGGCTCCCCCTCCACTGGGGCACGCGCGGAGACATCCACCGAGGTCGTGTACCCGAAGACGTAGTCGAGGGCCTGCGCTTCGGGGACGTTGTGTGCCGCCTTCCCGATCACCGCCGCCAACTCCGCCTCATGATGAAAGATGACCGGCCGGAAGGTCGGAAGCACGATAGTATCGCCCGGTCCGATGACGGCATCAGGCGACTTGAAAAAGGTCTGCAGAGGTCGGACCGGCTCTAGGCGGACGCCCTCCATGAAGTTACCACGGCCGCAGAGCACCTTTCCGGGCCGCGGCACGGGCGGGCGCAGGCGGACCTGGTTCAAAGGGATGGGCTTACCTTCCCTCTCCATCTGCCCCAGTCTTGAGCTAAGGAACTGGAAGTTGGTGATGATATTCTCCAGGGTGAGCTGAGGCGAGCCAGCCTGAAGGCCTTGCACCTCCTGGCTGATGTCGATCACGCCGTTCTCCGTCAGTATGCACGGCCGGAAGTCGTCATAGAACCCGATCTTCATTCGATTCCTCCTCCCTTTCGAGGGCATTTTATGACTCTAACTCAGGCTTGTTATACTCCTCGCTACGTCCTGGTGCAACTGTTTTGAGGACCTAACACAGACGAAAGTCTCCCACTGAGGCTACGATCCATATCGGTTCTCCATTCTTCCAGGAATGCGCCCTTTGTAGTAGAAAACCCCTCGTGAAAGGGAACCGAGCAGCCCAGACTACAAGTCTGGGCTGCTCG
>DATEAO010000533.1:0-2593 GCA_035288345.1 Candidatus Methylomirabilota bacterium
GCCGCCGGCCGTTGTCAAGAAAGTCGTAGCTGTACCACCCCGCCCGGCTGCCGGCTCCCATCTGCGCCAGCCACGGCCAGACGTCGTGACGAGGGCCCCCCATGGTGATCGCGTGCGTGAGGCATCCGATCCGTTCCGGAACCGGCGCCACGACCCACCGGAATGACGTCACCGACCTCGAGTCGCTGAAATTCCGGAAGGATGTGCTGCGCACTCGGGGCATCCAGAAAACCGAACAAGCGGTCGAGCCAGTCATAGCTATACAGCCCGCCGCGTCGATACCCCATTTGCACGAGCCACGGCCAGATATCAGCAGCCAGCGCGTCCGCTGTGACAGCCAGCGTCGTTTCGTAGGTCGCACTTGGGACCTCCGCGTCCCCAAGCATGGCCTGCTCGATCTCTGCGTCGGTCGCGCCCCAGTATCGATACCAGCGTCTGATCGGAATCCAGTACATCAGGCCGACGCCGAGCAGCATGAAGAGCGCCACGAAGCCAGGAGTCACAATGTCCTCCATCACCAGAACTGCGATAAGGATAGGAGAAATCATCCTTGCACGGCAAGAGGAAGGGGCACAAGCGCGGAGATTCAGTGAGTGCGCGAGCTTTCGCGGACGTGTCAGAGAAGGCGTTGGACGGAGGAACTCTTCCGGATTCGGGAGCGTCGGCGGTGGTTCCGGTAGCGTCGTGCCCAGAGCCTCCAGATCGGAGAGCCAACGAGAATAGAGCAAGGGGGTGAGTTCGACGAACGGAGGCTCTCCGGCGAGCCGGATTGGTAACCTTGCTTTGTTACAAAAAGTAGTGTATTTTTTGTAACAGCATGCTTGCCTTGAGAGCGAAGATCGAGCGCCGGATAAGACAAGAAGGCCGGGGATGGGCTTTCTCCCGAAAAGACCTGAGAGATATCGCTCCTAGTGGTCCCGTTGGCGTCATCTTGGCCCGGCTGGTCAAAAGCGGCATGATTCGCCGGATCGGCCGCGGGCTGTATGAGTATCCCACGAAGAGCCGTTTCCTAAAGGAAACGCTGCCGCCCGACATCGACCGGGCCGCGCAGGCGATCGCCCGCAGACACCGGTGGATTATCGCTCCGGACGGGGCCATAGCCGCCAACCTGCTCGGTCTGTCGCGGCAGGTTCCGGCAAAAATCGTATACCTCTCGGACGGCCCCAGCAGAAAGCTCGGCGTCGGCGGTCAGATGGTTATCTTCCGCCATGCAAGTCCCAAAGACCTTCGCATGGAACATTACTCGTCTCGGCTAATTGCCCAGGCCTTGCGCTTCCTGGGCAAAAGCAACGTGGGCGAGCAGGTGATCCGGCATCTCCAGCGAAGGCTCCCGAGTAGGGACAAGGCCCGTTTTGCGCGGGATGCTCGCTACGGGACTGACTGGATTTTCGAGGTCGCGCAGAGAGTCGCTGCAAGGAGACAGCTTGGATAAGATCGCCCGAACCCTCAAGAAGGAACGAGCTGAGCTGTTCATACTCACTGCCGACCGAATGGGCATCCACCCGCTGAATGTCGAAAAGGACTTCTGGGTCTGTTGGCTGCTGAAGCAGCTGTTCACGATCCCGGAATTCGACGGCTGGTTGGTTTTCAAGGGCGGGACGAGCCTATCCAAGTGCTTCAACCTCATTCTGCGGTTTTCGGAAGACATCGATCTAGCCGTCGATTTCGAGAAGCTCGGTTTTACCGGCGACCAGGACCCAAGGCAGCCTCTCCTCTCGCACACGAAGCGGCAGCCACTGCTGGACAGGATGATGGTGACTTGCCGGGAATACATCGCGGGTTCATTCTTGAAGACGCTCAAGACCCGGGTTCGGGCGGTTCTCGGCGACGGTGGTTGGGCGGTCGGCGTCGGCGCCACCGATCGGAATACCGTGGAGTTCGAGTACCCCGCTGCACTGGAAATGAAGCTCGAGTACATCCGACCACAGGTTGTACTTGAACTGGGCACCCACGCGGAGCCGATCCCGAACGGGCTATTTCCCGTCCGCCCGTTTGCTGCGGAGAAGTTCTCGAGATTCTTCACCGAGCCGAGCTGTCTGGTCAAAACAGTGGTGGCTCGCCGGACCTTTTGGGAAAAGGCCACCATCCTGCACTCCGAGTATTACCGGCCACTGGAGAAGCGGATGCTCCCAAGATACTCACGGCACTACGTAGATGTGGCCATGATGGCGTCATCCCCGGTCAAGGCAGAGGCGCTGGCTGATCTTGGCCTTCTGGAGAGCGTCGTGACGCACAAGGACCGCTTCTACCATGCTACTTGGGCCAAATACCAGGAGGCCAAGAAGGGTACATTCCACCTTGTCCCCCGGGATGAGCGCCTCTCCGAACTCCGCCGCGATCACCAGGCGATGCGGACGATGTTCTTCCGCGATCCGCCCGCCTTCGATGATGTTCTTCGGGAGCTCGCGCAGCTTGAGAGCGAGATCAACGGATAGCCGAACCGGTTACGTGGCTGCTCGCGTTGATCATTAAGGTGCCATGGCTTCGAGAGCCGTTTGGTGCGTTCGACCTGAGGTCTGAGGACTGGCTGGTCGCGTTTGGGCTTGCTTTCACGATATGTCCGGTCCTCGAGCTCGCGAAGTGGATGCACAGG
>DATEAO010000534.1:0-3815 GCA_035288345.1 Candidatus Methylomirabilota bacterium
CAGCAGGGGAGTCACCGCCGCCAGGCCGGCGGTCGCGAGAGCGAAGCCGAGCGCGGTACCCCTCAGTTGCCGCGATCGACCGGGGCTCCGCGTGTGGGAGTCTCCCTCCGGAAAAGGCGTTACGATCTCCGACTGGTACAAGAGCCACATCCCCCCCAGGTAGAGGGCAGCGATCAAGATGGTCTCGAGCCCGATGTGGCCGATCCGGCCCCACCCTCGGGTGAAGATCGCGAGGCCAGCCATGACCGTGAGCAGCATCCCGAGGAGCCCCACCTGCGCATGTCCTATCGCCACTTGGTGCAAGATCCGGCGGCGCGCAAAGATCAGGTCCAGGGCGGCCAGGATCAGCATATTGGCCAGCGTGGACCCGAAGAGATCCCCAACGCCGATGTCCGGCAGGTCGAGGAGCGCGGCGTTGACGTCAGTGAGGATCTCAGGAAGGGAGGTGCTGGCGGCGAGCAGCACGGACCCGATCCAAAGCCCCCCGAGACCCGTCTCCTTCGCGATGGTATCCGCCTGGCGCGCCAAGCGTGAGGCAAGCAGGAAGATGAGCGCGCCCACCAGCGCCAGGGCCAGCAGCGGAATCAGCGGACCGCGGCCCGTGAGAAGATCCAGCACGAAGGGTTTCATGAACGGTCTTGAGCGAAGCCGACGTCGCGCGCACCACGATTCTTCCCAATAGAGGATGGGGAGAGGTCCCTGCTGACCCTACGTTTGCGGAGGCCACGCCTATGGCAATTCATGGTTCTCAAGGGGCAGACACCTGAGGAGATCCTGCCGGCCCACGATGCCGACGAGCACGGTACCGCCACGACGCCGATCGACGACGGGGAGGCTCCGGAGCTTTGTTTCTACCATCAGGTCCACCGCGACGACCACGGGGTCATCAGGCTCCACCGAGATGACTCCCCAGTTCATAATATCCTCCACACGCTCCGCCCAGACCGCCGGGTCCGGGAACCAGCGGCGCCTGGCCGGCCTGAACATCCTGAACAGGTCCAGCTTGGTCACCATCCCGCAAAGCACACCCTCTTCGTCCACGACCGGAAACGCGTTAAAATCGTGGGCTTCGAAGAGTGCCTTGAGCTCAGCCACACTCGTCGTTGGCTTGACCGTCACCGGGGCAGTTGTCATGACCTCGCGAACCTTCCGGGTGTCGACCTGTCTGGGCATCATCTCCCCCCCCTTCCGCCGTGGCCCTGTCAACTGTCTCCGCGCGATCTCAGATAAATGAACCAGTAGACAGCGCCCACAAGCAGCCCTCCGCCGATCACGTTGCCGATCGTCACCGGGATGAGGTTATGAATGAAGAAGCCGCTCCACGTCAAAACGCCCGCGTGTGGTTCGAGCCCCTTGGCCGCGATGAAGGCCGGGTCGAAGCGGGCGATCAGGAGCCCGAACGGGATGAAGTACATGTTTGCGACTGAATGCTCGAACCCTGCGGCCACAAAGGCGCTGATCGGCGGCACGATCGCGAGGATCTTATCTCCAGCCGTCCGGGCGCTGTACGTGAGCCAGACTGCGAGGCAGACGAGCGCGTTGCAAAGCGTTCCGAGAGCCACAGCCTGCACGAATCCCAACTGAAGCTTGGCTGAAGCGGTCCCGAGCGCCGTCGTGCCGAACGCGCCACCGCCGAACTCGTAGCTCCCCCCGCCATAAACAAGTAACGCGGTGGCCAGCGCGCCGACGAAGTTGCCGATATACACAATGATCCAGTTCCTCAGCAGTGCCCGGGTACCGATTCGCCGGCTGGCCCACGCCATGACAATGAGATTGTTTCCGGTGAAAAGCTCGGCCCCACCAACCAGGACGAGGATCAGGCCCAGGCTGAAGACCAGCCCGGCCAAGAGTTGCACGATTCCCCACGGCGCGCTGCCGGCACCTGCCAGCACGACCGTGGAAAACACACCACCCAACGCGATGAACGCGCCGGCGAGCAGCGCAAGCATGAGGGTAGTGACGGTGTCCATCGAGGCTTTCTTGACTCCGGTCTCTTCCGCCCGAACTGCCATCTCGGGCGGGAGCAGCGCATCCACTCTGAGAGGTTGCTCGTGCCCGCTACCCGTCATCGCGTAGCACTCTGAAGTGTATCGAGATATTCCGCCAGGTCTTGAAGCTGGAGGAGCGTCATTCCGCGCGCGTACGGGCTGTCTCTCAGCGATTCCTCAAACGCTTCGCCCCACGCCGGCATTGGGGTCGCGCTGTGGACGCGAAGGCCCCGGCGGCCATCGATCACCTCTGCCACCCGATCGAGCGAGTACGAGCCTCCCAGTCGCGCCCGGAGCCGCGTCAGATCCGAAGGCTTCGGCTCCAGCGATCCCGCAAGCGGGCCGTCCCCTCTCCCCTCGCGTCCATGGCAGGGTGCGCAGTACCGCTGATAGAGATGCTCGCCGGAGACTACCGGCGAACGCGATTCTCTGGGAGCCCAATAGATGACCACGACAGTCGCGGCGAGCAGCGCGACAGCCGCGATGGCCACCTTCCAGGGATTGCTCAGACGCATGGCGCGCTCGCTTTGGGCTTAGGCTTCGAGCTCGGCGCGCACGCGGATGTAACGCAGCAGCTGCTCCCGGCTGACCATCCCGAAGAGCCGGTCACCGGAGACGACCGGCATCTGCGCCACATTCGCGTCGTCCATTTTCTGAAGCGCCGTGAGCAGGTTTTCTCCGGGCGCCACGGTGGCGAGCCGATCCGGGCGCACCATCACCTCGTCCACTCTCACAGCCCCCCAGCGCTCTCGCGGGACCGCTTTCACTTCGTGAAGCGTGACCAGGCCCTGCAAGTGACCGTTGTCCGTGATCACGAAACAGCGCCGCCCCTTGCCGAGTACCTCTTCTTGCACCAGTCGCTCCAGGGGAAGGCCGCTCGCGATGCGCGGGCAGTCCTGGGTCATCGCCTGAGCGACCGTGACGTCACGAAGCAGTTCGCGCAGGCTCGCCTCGGCGAGGCTCGCTGAGGCGGCGTTCTGCAGGAACCACCCGATGAACACCATCCACATCCCGCCCAGCACGTTTCCCCTGACGACTCCCAGAATCCCTATCCCGATGAAGCCAAAGGCCACGAGCTGGCCCGCGAGGGAGGCCATGCGTGTGGCTTGATGAAAGCTCCCCATCCATTTCCAGAGAAGCGCGCGAAAGACGCGGCCGCCGTCCAGCGGGAAGCCCGGGACCAAGTTGAAGAGCCCGAGCAGCAGGTTGATCCGCGCCAGCCAGATCGCTGCGGCGGCAATCAGCTCAACGTCGCGGAAGGCGAGCCAGATCGCCCAGAAGAGGCCAGCCAGCCCGAGGCTGGTGAGCGGCCCGGCAATCCCGATCCTGAGCTCCACCCCGGGTGAAGTAGGCTCGCGACCGATGCGCGCGATCCCGCCAAAGATGAAGAGGGTGATGCTCTTGATCGGGATCGCGTTCCTCAGCGCGACCCAGGAATGACCCAGCTCATGAACGAGGACAGAGCCGAAGAAGAATAGACTGGTGAGCGCGCCCACAACCCAATAGATTGGCATCTCCCAGCCGGGATACTCGGCGCGGAAGTACCCCCCTGCCAGCGACCAGGTCACCAGGGCGAAGACGATAAACCAGCTGTAGTGGAGCCCGATCGGGATTCCCCAGATCGTTCCGATCTTCATCCGGCCTTCCATGTGCACCCTATACCCTTGAGGCGGGAGTCCAGGAGGAGGGCTCCAGCACCCCCGTGACGAGCGGTGCCACACTCCGCGAAGCGACACCGGACAATCCCGGTCGGAAGGCAGGACGCCTGGAGTGCGTGTCGAGACATGGATGTCGAGTCACGCGGAGCCGGGATTGGCTGTGGCGCTT
>DATEAO010000535.1:0-3334 GCA_035288345.1 Candidatus Methylomirabilota bacterium
TCCACCAGCGTTCCCCGATCCAACTCCTCGAAAAAGGCAGGCCCGAGGCCTGCCACGTCACCTCCAGCGTCGCGAGTCAGCCCGCGGAGCGTGGCCGGACTGTTCCAGGTGATGACACATCCGCCCGTCGGTTCGCGTGCGGCGGAGTGGAGCGCGACGAATCCGCCCAGACTGGACCCTAGAAGGCTCACACCAGAGGAAATCATCTCATGGGGTTTCAGGAAATCTAAGACTGCCTGGAGATCGGCCAAGCGCCCCGAGACCGTGCTGTTCGCGTATTCCCCACTGCTCTCCCCGCACCCTCGGAAATCGAAGCGGCACAACGCGAACCCCGCAGAAGGAAGCTCCCGGCCAAGCAAGAGGTACTTCTCACTGTCCTTAGAGGCGCCAAGGCCATGACACGCCACCACGCATGGCCATCGCCCCGGGCCTGGCAGGTGGAGCACCAGCGCCAGCTTCTGCCCCTCAAGACTGATCCAGTGGCGCTCTTCGATCATGAGACGCTAGGCCGGCAACGGACTGTCACCGTCATGATACCACGAGGAATGACCCTGGTCCTCCGGCGGAGCCGCACTCGGCATGTCAACCCACCAGATGTGGGAGCGCAGGGCGGGCGCCCGCGCGGCAATCACACGGCAAAAAAGTCGCAGGTGTTGGATCCGATCTGTATCATGGCCTCCTCAAACGGGAGACCTTTCAGCTTGGCTACCATCTCAACAACCCTTACGGCAAGCCATGGCTCCGTGACTTGCCCCTGAAACTCGCCCTTATACGGCCACGGGCCATCGGTCTCAACCAGGAGTGAGGTGAGCGGAACCTGACCGACCAACTTCTGGTCTCGCTCGCGGTAGACCACTTCTGGAGTCACGGAAACGAAGTACCCGGCCTCGATGATCGCTCGAGTGACATCGACAGGAGGCTTGTGCCAGTGGAAGACGGCGCGCTCTATGCCGATTCGTTTCAGGCACGAAAGCGCCTCCACCGCGGCCCCGTGGGGAGCGTGCAGGACCACCGGAAGGTCAAAGCGCTTGGCCAAAGTCAAGAGCCTCTCGAGTCTGGCTGCCGCCCGTACGTTCTCCGAAGCCGGGTCCTTGGCCTGCTCGAGTCGATACCAGGGAAGCCCCACCTCGCCCAGCGCAACGATGTACGCTTGATGGTCCATCACCTGTTGCTCAACCCGTTCAAGGTGCGCGTCGGTAAGATGCCCCCACTCAGGATGGAAGCCGAGGCAGGGCCAGACCACTTTTGAGTGTCGGGCCGCCAGCTCCAATGTCCTGAGATTTGTCTCAGGGTCACACCCGACCCCGACCACGGCCCACACATCGTGGAGCACCGCGCGGCCCATCACGTCGCGCAGGTCGCGATAGACAGGATCATAAAGGTGACAGTGGCTATCGATAATCATGGCGTTCCTCCCCCCAGAGGTTGGTTACAGCGGTTCGACGAATCCTTATGACAGTGAAATTGGGCAACCCGTTACTCGCCGGCCACGGTCATTCGCCCGATCCGAATAGTCGGCGAGGAGACACGACTTCGAAAGACCAAGTCGTTGCCGATACCATCAATCGCCTCAAACATCTGAAGCAGGTTGCCCGCGATCGTGATCTCCTCGACCGGGTACGCAAGCTCGCCTTTTTCAATCCAATGACCGACCGCTCCGCGAGAATAGTCTCCGGTGACGAAGTTCACCCCAAATCCGATCAGCTCCGTGACATAGAAACCCGAGTCAACCGACTCGATGAGCGCCTCTGGCCGGTCTTGTCCGGGAGCCAGATAGAGATTCGTGGCCCCTACAGTGACCCCACCGGCGTCCCTGACGGCGTGGGCCGTGGAAGCGCGATCGAGCTTTCGACCGCTGTAACTGTCGAGCAGATAGCTTTTCAAAACACCGTCCTTCACCAGCTCCACACGCCGAGTCCCGAGCCCCTCCCCGTCAAACGGTCGAGAGCCGAGCCCACACCGGCGCGCGCCGTCATCGACGATTGTCACGGAGGGGGACGCGATGTTTTCTCCGATCCGATCAACCAGAAACGAGGCGCGGCGATACAGGCTCGGGCCCGACGCGGCGACCGCCAGCGCATGGACCAGGCTCCCAGCGCTCTCGGGGTCGAAGATGACGGGAACCTCGCAGGTCTTCACCTTCCGTGCCCCTAGCCGCTTGAGGGCGCGGTTCGCGGCGATCCGCCCGATTGTTTCGGGAGGCTCCAGGCGATGGCGCTTCCGACTCAGGCTGTACCACGAATCGCGCTGCATCTGGCCATCCGCAACGGCCACAGGGGCGACGGTGAGTGAGAAGAGCGATGTCAGGTACCGACCACTCCAGCCGAGCGATGACGCGTAGGCCAGCTCGGCCTGTCGCTCAAAGAACTCGGCGCCTTCGGAGTTCATGATTCGAGAGTCGCTCTCGAGCGCAGCCGCCTCCGCGCGCTTCGCGAGATCGATCTTTTGCTCCGGGGTGAGCCGGTGCCCATCAGGGTCTGCGAGATCGAGATCAGGCACCTCCTTCGCAAGCTCGTCAAAAGCTGGAAGGCCGGCCATAGGATCCTCGGAAGTCACCCGCGAGAGCCCAACCGCTTCATCGACCAGCTGATCGAGTGAAGCCCTGGAGAGGTCTGATGTCGAAGCTGACGCGGCAGCCCTGCTTTTGAAGACCCTGAGAGAAAGGCGCTGCTCCCGCGCGTGCTTCACGGTCTCAACTTGGCCCAGGCGAACCTGAACTGTTGAGTGCTCCTCCTGGATCAAAAACGCATCAGCCGCCGTAGCGCCCCGGGCGCCCGCGCGACGCAACAGATCAGTCAGCAAATCATCCATCCTGATCCCAACCCCGAATCCCGAACCCCGAATCTACGACGTCCTCGTGCCACCAACCGTGATCCCGTCAACCCGAATCGTCGGCAACCCAACACCGACCGGCACGGACTGGCCATCCTTGCCGCACGTGCCCACGCCCTCGTCCAGCTTGAGGTCGTGTCCGACCCGGCTCACCCGCGTGAGCACGTCCGGGCCGTTGCCGATCAGCGTGGCGCCCCTGACCGGCGTCGTGATCTTTCCGTCCTCGATCAGATAGGCCTCGCTCGCAGAGAAGACGAACTTCCCGTTCGTGATGTCCACCTGACCGCCACCGAACGCGGCCGCGTACAGGCCATACGGGACCGATCGAATGATCTCTTCCGGGTCATCCTCGCCCGCGAGCATGAACGTGTTGGTCATCCGCGGCATGGGCGGATGCGCAAAGCTCTCACGCCGGCCGTTGCCGGTGAGGGGCATCCCCATGAGCCGCGCGTTCAGTCGGTCCTGCATGTATCCCTGCAAGATGCCGTTCTCGATCAAGACT
>DATEAO010000536.1:0-6076 GCA_035288345.1 Candidatus Methylomirabilota bacterium
TCCCTTCGAATGAGGAGGTCAAGATCGGAGGTCGGGCGGATCACCGGGTCGGGATAAAGCTCGCGAGCCAGCAGCGGTCCCTTGAGCGGAATTACGCTGAGGCCGGACCGCCGAAAGGCTCCGAGGACGGCGTGGAGCGAATTGGTGGCCAGGAGCCACCGCCCTTCAGCCTGGCGCCAGCGCGTTTTAAGCTCCGCCTCGATTCGAGGGGGAAGAGCCGCCTGGTTGCGGAGTGAAAACGCCAAGAGAGGAGCGAGTCCTTGGTGATCGGCCTCGAGGAGTAACTGTTCATCTATTGGCCGGCGATCACCGAGAGATTCCACACGGAGGAGGGGCCGAAGAGCTAGAGCGAAGAGCTCACTCAGGTGAGACACAAGCGGATCACGACACCGATGCGGCAGCCTGACTGGCGGCTTCGTCTCGGATCGATGCCAGCTCTACGCCGCGCGAGAACGGGTTTAAGAAGTCACCATCCTCATACATGGCGAGCGCGCCGCACTGGAGGCCATCTTGGGCGTGGTGCGGGTTCGCGCTCGGCTTGAGGTCTTTATAATTGTACGAGCGGAGCCGGTGGAGCACGGGGGAATCGGTCCAGAGCTCCTGGAAGCTCTGCTCGCGAAGGTTGCCAATTGGCGCAGGGAAAGTCGGGCACGGGTAAAGGTCGCCGTAAGGATTGATCATGCATGTGCGCCGGCCAGTCGCGCAGACTTCCTGTCCCTCCTGAGGAGTGCAGATGACCGGTTGAGCGTAGAGCTGCATGATCTTGGGATGGCTGAAGAACTTGAGGAGCTTGGCGCGCTCCGCCGCGAGCTGAACGGGTACTGGATTTCCATCGCGCCGCGGAACGATCATTGGATCGACAATAAAATCAGCGCCGAACTCCTCCGCAAGCGCGATGAGGCCCTCGTACTCGTCCTGGTTGTGAACCATCAACGGCATCTTCAGAACGAGGCGCACACCGCGCGCGCTGAGGAGGCGGATCGCTTCGAGCGTCCGTTGATGAGAGCCGGAAATCTGGGTGATCCGATCGTGAATGTCAGAGTTCGCGCTATAGACGCTCAGCTCCACCTTGTACACGTCACTAGCAGCGAGCTGCTGCGCGCGCTCGGCATTCAGCAGCGTGCCGGTGGTGAACACCGCGACGACAAATCCGCGATCCCTTGCCGCGCGTACGATCTCGAGAAAGTCACGGCGCATGAATACCTCACCGCCCGAAAGCGTTATGAACAGACAGCCCGCCTCGACAAGCTGGTCGAAGATCGGCCCGATCTCGTCAAGCGTCAGCTCTTCGCGTGATGACTTCGGGCGACCCCACGGTCCTTCGGGAAGGTAGCAGTGGACGCAGCCGAGATTGCATCGGTGAGTGACCTCGAAGAGGATGGAGAGCGGAATGTACTGCTTCGAGGCCCGATCGATCACAGATCGAAATCCCCCCATAACTCCTCCTTCGCTACAGCCTGAGGCTGGCGAGCGAATATTCCCACGCCACGCGTTCTGGCGTGAAGTCGAGATCAAAGCACGGGACCGCGGCGGCCAGCTCTCCGACAGCTCGAAAGGTTTCCGCCAGCTCTTCCGCCTCTGGCGTGGTAAAGAAGATGCTCGGCAGCAGCCGACGAACTGCGAGGCTCTCGGAGATCGGCCTGACCTGCGTCGATGGCGCTTTGCGTAACGCAAAGCAACCGGAGAGTCGTCCGGAGCGAGCTGTCCCGCGCCACGGGACGCCGTAAACACAATAGTCGCTTGAGTCGCGACGAACGGCGACAATTTCGTCAGAGAGCACTCCTTCCCCGACGATTGTCGCGAGCGTTGTCTTTCCGCTCCCCGAGGGGCCGAAGAAGAGGAGGACCCGATCTCGAAATAACAGCCCCGCCGAGTGCAGGAAGAACCCACCGGCTTCACGCAGATATCTCCCGAGAATCGCCGTCAGAAAGGTTTCGAACGGCGAGAGGTCGAGCGGCTGACTGATGGTTCCCCGATGGGTGGTGTAATTAAACTTTCCTTCAAACCCCGGTCCATGAATTGAGAGCTGCTTCCCTCGGAGAGCGAGATGAGCATAGACGCCATTGGACGGCGGAGTCAGTTCATGGGGAAGAGGATCTTGAATCACTACCTCGAGGGAGAAGCGTGGTGGGGTGTGACTGGTGAATGGAGCGTAGTGGGCCAGCAGCTCCCAGAAGCCCGTATGATCTGAGACGACGCGACACGGAACCCCGGCGATCTCGAACACGGAAGCTCCTGCCCTAGACGCCCCTGACTCTAGGAGCCGGGGTTCATCATACAGGCTTGGCTGGCGCCGCCTGGAAGTCGGCCGCACTTTGCATAGCTGGTGGGTTCGAAATCTTCCTCCCAGACGATACGGGGCGATTCGTACTCTCGCTTGGACTGAACCGATCCATCTTGGTCACGAATCTGGTCGGCCATGAGCGCCTCCAAGACACCAAGTCAGTAGGTAGTAGACTACACTGGAGGGCAGACTTTTACAATCATCTGAATCGGAAGGTATGAGTGAGGGCGTGAAGAGATTCCTATGGCAGCGGGAGCGAATAGCGGAAGAGCTTGCCCGTGCTGGTCCCCACATAGAGGGTGGTGCTGTCGCTCAGGCCCGGCGACCCCACCGCCGCGCTCCCGTTGCCGATGGTCTGCTGTTTGAGTATGGCCCCGTCTGTGAGGCTCAGCTCGTAGAGGCGGCCGTCGCTGGAGCCGACGAAAAGACTGGTGTCCAGCACCAGCGGCGCTGACGCCCCCGCAACGGCTCTCTTCCAGACCGGACTCGCCGGGTTGGGCGGCGCACCCGCCCCCGGGTCCTGCAGCGCCCAGACCTGACCGTCCTGCGTGGCAAAGTAGAGCAGCCCCGCGACGGTGTAGTCCTCCCAAACATAGCTAGTGATGGCGCTCCCGAGCACCACCGGCCCGCTCCATTTCCTCACCGGACTCGGGCCACTCACGTCGATGGCTTCAAGGTTGCCACTGGTGGTCGCCACGTACAGCGTGCTGTCGTCGTAGTAGCTCTGAGTCGGCGCGCTGTCGATGTGCCCCAAGCTCAGGTTCCCGAGGAGGTTGCCGGTCAGACTGTCCAACACCCACAGGCTCGGCTGGGTCCCTGCCGCCCCGGCCCGCGTGGGAATGTAGAGCTGGTTCCGGCTGTAGTCGATCCAGATCCCTCCCACGCTCCCGTCCATCTGGTACGCGCCCGTGGCGTTGAATTGCCAGAGCAGCGCCCCGTCAGAGAGCCGCACCGCGTAGACCCGGTTGGTGGTCGTGGAGCTGTTCTTGCTCGCTACGAAGATGACGTCGGTGGTCGCCCCGTATTGCGCCTGGAACGCCGCGTCGCTGTAGTCCCCTAACTGCACCGCGGGCGCGGCCTCGATGGCCTCCGCTCCAGGTAATGCCATCGGCGCCCACACGCTGCTCCCACTCGCCGCATCCATCGCGTAGAGCTGCCCGGTCTGGTCCCCCACGATGAGGTAGTTGGTGCTGTACCCGCTCCCGCTCACCGGCGCCCATGTGACTCCCCCAAGCACGTTGCCTTGCACCCCTACCGGCGCCCAGAGCTGGCTCGCATCGGCCTGCGTCACCCCCACCAGCCGATCGGTCCCCGCGGATTGGTAGAGATTGCCGGAGTAGTCCACGGTGGGCCCGTTCAGGAGTGAACCCCCGGCCACCCCAAAGCTCCACTCGGCCTGCCCCGGGCCCCCCGGGGACGGCGCCAGGTCCAGGCTCGTGCCGCCTGAGTAGAGCGAGGTCGCGGCGTACCGTACGTAGGCCTTGTAGTGATAGTCGGTCCCGTTGGCGAGCCCACTCTGGCTCAGCGTGGTGGCCACCCCGGTGAAGACCACGGTCGCATCTCCCACCGGATTCCCCACGCTGTAGCTCGTGCCGTCGCTCGGACCCCCGGTGGGCGCCGACCCACTCTTGCGAATGATCAGCACCCCGGTGAAGTATTGCCCGGGGTTGGCCCAGTTCAACTCGATGGTGCCATTGCCGGCTCGCCCCGTGAGATACCCCACCTCCGGGATCGTGATCCCGGTGAAGGTGACACTGGTCTGCGCCGGCGTGAGCGAGGCATATGTTGCGGTTACGGTGGCGCTGACGTTGCTCTTGCTCGCGACCGAGGTCAGCGCCACCGTCGCCTGACCGGAGCCGTTCGTCGTGGCTGAGCCATCTGACAGGCTCCCGGCGGTGGTACTGAAGTTCACGCTCTTGCCGCTCAACGGACTGCCGCCAGCCGTGAGGGTCGCGGTGATACTGCTCGTCGTCACCCCATCCGCCGCAATCGACGCCGGCGCGGCGCCGATCGTAACGGTGACAGCGCGGAGCGTAATCGTTGTGGTCGGCGTGAATCCCTTGTAGGCGGCGGTCACGGTCGCGCTGCCATCGCTGCTGACCACGGGAGCGGTATACGTCACGGCAATCGCGCTCGACGAGCTCGCGGGAGATGTTGGCGAGACGCTCCCACTGGTCGCGCTCACTGTTGCTGTCGCCCCGGAGATCGCGCCGCCGCCGTTCGCGTAACGGAACGTGAGGGTCAGTGCCACAGTGCTCTGCCCGTCCCCTTCCACCGTGGCGCTCGAAGGCGTGAGCGTGAACGTGATCCCGCGAAGGGTAATGGCCGAAGCGGCGCTCAATCCTCTATAGGTCGCGGTGACGTTGGCGCTGCTGTCGCTGCTCAACGCAGGGGCGGTGTACGTGACCGCGATCGTGCTGGCGGAGCTCGCAGCCGACGTCGGCGCCACCCCGCCCGCTGTCGCGCTAAGCGTCGCGGTTGCGCCGGAGATGGCCCCTCCGCCGTTTGCGTAGCGGAACGTGAGGGTCAGCGCTACCGTGCTCTGCCCGTCGGCATCCACGGTCGCGCTCGACGGGGTCAGCGTCAGCGTGATCCCTCTGAGCGTGATTGTCGATGCCGTGGAAAGCCCTCCGTACGTCGCAGTGACGGTCGCGGAGGTGTCGCTGCTCGATGTCCCAGCGGTATAGGTGACAGCGATCGGACTCGCTGAGCTTGCCGCTGATGCTGGGGAGACCGATCCGATTCCACTCTTACTAATGGTGGCAGTCGCCCCGGAAATGGCCCCCCCGCCCGTGGTGTACCGGAAGGTCAGCGTTAATGCCACCGTGCTCTGCCCATCGGCGTCCACAGTGGCTGTCGCGGGCGCCAGCGTCAGCGTGATCCCCTGGAAGGCCACGTTCACCTGGGCCGTCGTACTCACCCCGTACGTCGCCGTCACCGTTGCGGTCTGGTCAGTCGCGGTCGCGGCCGATGTCAACGTGGTCGAGGCCTGGCCGCTCGAGTTGGTCACAAGTGTCGGCTGGGCCAGCGTCCCCATCGTCTTGGTCAGGGTAATGGTCGCACCGTTGATCGGACTCCCTCCGTTCGTCAATGTCACGGAGATCGTCGAGGTCGAGATCCCGTTACCGAGGATCGTCGTAGGCGAAGCCGAGATCAGCAGAAGATACTGGCTGGTCGTCACGCTCGCACTTCGCGTGTAGTTCAGGCCGTCGCGGGTCGTCATGTCCACTGTGAACGCAAAGGTGTTCACCGTGGAAGGCACCGCGCTCCACGTAATGGCGAAGTTCGCGCTGTTACCGCTCGCCAGATCGTTCGGGCAAGTCGGTGGGCAGCCCCCCGGCGTCGGAGCATTGAACGTCACTGCCACCGGGCTTCCGGCTGTTGTCACGGTCCAGCCGCTCGGTCCCGTCGCGCTGCCATAGACGAAACTGGTGTTCGGCGCCGTGATAACTACTCGACGGATAGCGTGACCAGACTGATTGTCCACCGTGTACGTTAATGTAGCGGCGCTCGTCGTCGGAATCGAGCTCGGCGAGACCGAGACGCCGATACTGCTGATGCTCCCGGTATTCGAGGCCGCGCTGTTCGAGGTGATCCCACCGTCGGCGCTCGCGTTCCCCGTAAACGAAAACGTTGCCCCTGTGGAGCCTGACACCGTATAGGTCCAACTGAAGCTCGTGCTTGCATCGGGTGAGAGTGATGCGTAGGACGCTGGGGTTGGACCACTCACGAGGCTGACCGTTGCGCTGCCGCTGGTGGTGAGCGCCGATGGCGTGATGTTCGTGAGGATCG
>DATEAO010000537.1:0-4774 GCA_035288345.1 Candidatus Methylomirabilota bacterium
TCTTACCCGGCGGTCATTCGCTCTTCCTCCTCGACGGCCCGCTGGCAGGTGATGCAGTATCGGGCAAAGGGAAGTGCTTCCAAGCGCTTGTCAGAGATCGTTTCGCCACACCGCTCGCAGGAACCGAACGCCCCCTCTTCGATCTTCTGCAAGGCAGCGGTGACTTCCTTCAAGATGCGGCGGTCACCGTTTCCGAGCTCGAAGAGAAACTCCCTGGTGTACGCAGTCGTCGCCTGGTCACCAAGATCCTTGATGGAATCGTCCTCCTGCCCTTTGCCATAGAGGGCGCTTTTCCCCACTTCTTCAAAAAGCTGCCGCTGCTTTTCGAGGAGTTTTTTTCTGTAGTGAGCCAATCGGTCCTTTTTCATAACATCTCCCATCGGGGTATTCGGACCTGTGAGATTTGAAACCATACCCTACCACGCCCCCTAGGGGAAATCAACCCCCTCGGTGAGGCTCCAGCACGAGCTCCGGGGCGTCCCCCCAGAGGTGTTCCAGTGCATAGTACGCTCGTGTCTCTTTCAAAAAGATGTGCATGACGACGTCGCCGTAGTCCAAGAGCATCCATCCGCTTTCCGGGGGGCCTTCGCGATGGAGTGGCGGGCGATCTTCCGCGTCGAGGCAGGCTTCGATGGCTTCGGCGATCGTCGCCAGTTGAGTGGTGGAGTTGCCAGAGCAGATCAGAAAGTAGTCCGTGACATTCGAGATACCCTGAAGGTTCAGGATGACGAGATCGGTGGCCTTTTTTTCCAGAGCGGTCACGGCCCCGAGGCGGGCTTTCTCTTCAGCGGTCAGCGGCATCAGGCACGCGAGCGATAGACGCCGTGAGAGCGAATGTAGGCGTCCACAACCGGAGGAACCCTGAACCGAAGGGAGCGCCCCTCGCGAGCCCGGCGGCGGAGGTCTGAAGCAGAGATCGGCAGTGACGTGGCCCTCATCAGAAGAACCCGATCCTTCCGAATCTCAGCGAGCGGGTCATCGTCTGGGACAATGTTCCACCGTCGGTTCCCCAGCAAGGTAAGCACCTTGTGGGCTGCAGGGCTCTCCGGATCAAACGGGCTCCCCTGCCGAGGGACCACCGTGAGCGTCGCAAGCGCGGCAAGAACTTCGGGGTCCTTCCACGAGGGAAGTTCCAAGAACGTTTCTCCACCGATCAAGAAGAACAGCGTCGTTTCTGGGCCGCACTGCTTGACGAGCGCTCCGACCGTCTCGACCGAATAGGAAATGCCAGGGCGTTCGATCTCAATTGACGACACTTCGAATGTCGGGTGGTCGTCGATTGCGAGCCGAACCATCGCCTCGCGGTCTGTTGCAGGAGCGAGTTCGGCCTCGGGCTTGTGTGGTGGGCGCGCGGCCGGAACAAAGATGAATCGATCACACTGAAGGCGCTCGCTGACCTCATCAGCAAGCAGGAGGTGGCCATAGTGAATCGGATTGAACGCGCCCCCGAAGATCCCGATCCTCATTACAGCGCGGGCTCCCGCGCCCATAGATTTGCGGGGCAAATCTGGACATGGGTGCCCCAGCGTTTGGATTTCCACCCGTAGGTTTGGGGGACCCAAACCTGGCTACGGGTGCCCCCACGCTGGGATTTCGCTGAGGCGAAATCCGTGGGGGGCGAAATCCGCTGGGGGGCTATCAGCTCGCTCCCGCTCGCCGGTTCTATTGCGTTGCTCGCCTCGCCTTTGGCTGCGGCTCGCCAAACCACGCTCGCGCTCTTCGCGATTGCGTCCCTGGACGTCATTCTCTCAGTTGACCGTCACCGTGAATCACGTATTTGGTCGTGGTCAACTCCTCAACCCCGACGGGGCCGCGCGCGTGGAGCTTTGAGGTCGAAATCCCCATCTCAGCGCCCATCCCAAACTGGTTTCCGTCGGCGAGCCGCGTGGAGGCGTTGATAAAGACACAGGCTGCATCCACAACTTGACCGAACTGGCGAGCACGATGGTAGTTTGAAGTCACAATCGCCTCAGCCAATCCCGATCCGTAGCGTTGGATGTGGGCGACCGCCTCGTCGAACGACCCTACCACCTTGATTGAAAGGATCAGGTCCAGATACTCGGTGCTCCAGTCGTCGTCCGTGGCTTCTTTGGCCTGAGGAATGAGCGCCCGAGTTGCCGGGCAGCCTCGAAGCTCAACGCCTGCCTCGATGAGTCGCTGCGCCACAGCGGGAAGGAACTTGGGCGCAATCTCCCGGTGAACGAGGAGCGTTTCCATCGCATTGCAGACTCCAGGGCGCTGCACTTTCGCGTTCAGGACGATTTCCCCGGCGACTCTGAGGTCAGCGTCCTCGTCGATATAGACGTGGCAGAGTCCCTTATCGTGCTTGAGGACCGGCACCGTGGCTTTGGCAGCGACCATCCTCACGAACTCCTCGCTCCCCCGCGGGATGATAAGATCCACGTACCGGTCCAGGCCAAGCAGCACCATCACCGCCTCGCGGTCCGGGGTGTCGATGAACTGAATGACTTCGGGGGGCACACCGGCCTTCTCCGCCCCCTTCGCCAAGACATTCGCGATGATGCCGTTACTCTCGATCGCCTCGCTCCCACCGCGAAGGACGACGGCGTTTCCCGACTTGAGGCAGAGCCCGGCGGCGTCAGCAGTCACATTCGGACGCGCCTCGTAGATGACCCCGATCACGCCGATCGGAACCCGGACCTTGCCGATCTCCATTCCGTTGGGGCGGCGCCACATCTTCACGACCTCACCAACTGGATCGGGAAGTTGCGCGATCTGGCGAAGCCCCTGTGCCATCTCTTCGATTCGCCCCTCCGTGAGCGTCAGCCGGTCCAAAAATGCCTTTGAGACGGCTTCCCCCCGCGCCTGTTCTAAGTCGACACGATTCGCATCGAGAATAGTTTTCGACTTCTCCTCCAGCCCTCGGGCCATCTGGAGCAATGCCTCGTTTTTGACCTTTGCTGAACAGAGCGCCATGACGCGTGCCGCCTCTTTCGCGGCTCGAGCCTTGCCCTCTACCAGTTCTCGCGTTCCCATGAGACCCCTCCTGGCTAGAGCACCACCAGGTTATCCCGGTGGATCACTTCGTCGAATGATTTATACCCAAGGACCTGGGTGATCGCCGTTGTCTTCGCCCCGCAGATTTTTTCGAGATCTTGTGCAGCGTAGTTCGTCACGCCTCGCGCAAACTCCCTCCCCTCAGGGTCCAACAAGCCGACAACTTCTCCGGCATCGAACTCGCCCTCGACCCCCACCAGACCTGAAGGGAGCAGGCTCTTTCCCCCCTCAGCCACCGCGCGACGGGCGCCGCGATCGACGTAGAGGCGCCCTTGGGGGGGAGCTGCAAAGGCGATCCAACGTTTGCGCGCTGCGAGTCGATCACCCTTTGGGAGAAAGTAGGTTCCCACCGGCTCTCCACGGAGGATGCGGCGAATGACCTGTGGCTCTCCTCCACCCGCAATGATCATCGGGATCCCCGACGTCACTGCTTTCTGTGCAGCCTCGAGCTTGGTCCCCATGCCCCCGATGGAAATCTGACCCTCATCGTCCCACACCAGCCGCGCGAGTTCGGGCGTGATCGTTTCCACCAGTTCGAGCCGCCGGGCATTTGGATCGCGCCTCGGATCAGTCGTGTACAACCCGTCCACATCGGTCAGGATCACCAAGAGGTCGGCGTCGATAAGATGGGCAACCAGCGCCGCAAGATTATCATTGTCACCGACCTTGATCTCTTCCACCGCCACCGTGTCGTTCTCATTAATGATCGGGAGCACCCTGAGCTGGAGCAGGGTCGTGAGAGTGTTTCGAGCGTTCAGGTAGCGAGTGCGATGGCTGATGTCTTCCTGGGTGAGCAGCACCTGGGCCACTTGGAGCTTGTGCCGCGAGAACGCTTGCTCGTAATGCCACATCAGATGCGACTGCCCCACCGCGGCGGCGGCCTGTTTCTCAGGAATCGAGCGAGGCCGCGAGGATAAACCGAGGCGCCCCATTCCAGCAGCGATCGCGCCGGACGACACTAAGGCGATTTCGACTCCTGCCTGCCAAGTCGCCGCCAACTCATCGGCCAGCCACTGGATCCGCAGAGGATCAAGCCCTTCCCCGGACGCAATCAAGCTACTTCCCACCTTCACGACGAGCCGGCGCACGCGATGGAGCTGACGTGCAGGAGCAGGCGCGGTTAGCTCGCGACTTTCGCCCATTGCTCAGCACCCCATCGCTCAGCCACTGCTCGAACGAGCGCTTGACACCCCTCACCACTGGCAGCGGATATCGGGACGCAGAGAAGGCCGCGTTCACGGCAGAACGCCTCGATGCTCCCCAGCCTCGCCCTGGCCTCGGGGAGATCGATCTTATTTGCCGCCACGATCTGCGGCCGAGCTGCTAATTCATCCGAGTACGCGCGAAGCTCGTGCTGGATCGCCTCGTAGTCCTCAACTGGGTCCCGTCCGTTTGATGGATCGAGGTCGATCAGATGGACCAGGAGCCGAGTCCGCTTCGTGTGGCGGAGGAAGCGATGCCCGAGACCTCTCCCCTCCGAGGCTCCGGGAATCAGTCCAGGAAGATCTGCAATGATGAACGATAATCCCTCATCAACTCGAACGAGGCCGAGATGCGGCGTGAGCGTGGTGAACGGGTAATCTGCAATCCGAGGCTTTGCCGCGGAAAGACGAGAAACCAGCGTCGACTTCCCCGCGTTAGGAAACCCTACCACCCCGACAGCAGCCAAGAGCCGGAGCTCAAGTCGAAGCCACCGCTCTTCCCCGGGAAGACCGGCTTCGATCCTTCGCGGTGCTCGATTCGTCGGGGTGGCGAA
>DATEAO010000538.1:0-2133 GCA_035288345.1 Candidatus Methylomirabilota bacterium
TGAGCGTCGGCTGATATGCCGTTGACCAGAACTCCCCGCTGGTCACCTCGCGGATGTAACAGAATGTGCCCCAGTTGTCGCAGGTAGTGTCTTCGCGCCAGCGTGTGACTGCGATGTCCTTCCAGCGGCTGTAACCGCCGCCCGCGTTCGTGATCATCACGTGGTATCTGCCGTTCGACAACAACTGCACTTGCGGTATCGGCGTGTTCGGGCTGCTGAAAACGCGCACCGGCGTCTCCAGGCCACTGGGAGTCGTACGTAAGTCGGAGGGCTCGGCGGCGTGCGAATAGAACGCCGTGGCCTGTGGAATCCGCTCCTGGAGCAGCAGCGTGGTCGCCTGGACCAACGGATCCGACTCAAATCGCTTCTGCATCGGACGGTCCAGGAGCAGATAGGCCAGAGAGAGGAAGCTCATGCCCTGGTGATGCGCCATGAAGGACCGAACCACGACGTTCGATTGTCCACGCGGGAGACGCGAAGGAGTGTAGTCGATTGCTTCATACAAGCCATATTTCCCTTCAAACCCTTCAGCGGCGAGTCGCTGCAGATTCAGGCACGCCTCCTCGGGTGCCACCATCAGCGCGAGCGTCGAGGCATACGGTGCAATGACCAAATCCTCGGCGAGTCCGCGTTTGAGCCCCAGGCCGGGCACGCCAAACGCTCGGTACTGGTAGTTGAGATGAACGTCGATCGTGTTGTAGCCGGATTCCGAACTACCCCACGGCACTCCGCGCTTCTTTCCATACTCGATCTGCCTCTCCACAGCCGCCTTGTAGGTCTCGTCGAGCAGCGTGTGTTCGTAGGTCGGCATGACCAGGAGGGGCATGAGGTACTCGAACATCGAGCCGCTCCATGAAAGGAGAATCGGCTCTCCACCGGCGTTAGTGAGCAGGCGTCCCAGGGCAAACCACCCCTCCTGCGGCAGTTGTCCCTGCGCGATCGCTACGAAACTGCACAATCTCGCTTCCGAAGCCAGCAGGTCGTAGTAACTCGAGTCCCGCCGGCGCTGACCAACGTTGTAGCCGATCGCCAGCAGATGACGCGCCTTGTCGTACAGGAAGTCATACTCCATACCGGCGAGTCCGCTGGATTGCAGCGCAAGCCGTTCGATGGCCGCAATCCTTGCCCTGGCGCGGTGGCTTGCTTCCGTGATGAGCCGTCGAAGCTCACCAAACCACTCGCTCTCCTCGGGCGTCGCATCCGAGCCGAGCCGATGCTCGATTGCCGGGAGCAGCTCCTCCTCAAGTCCTGCCAGTTCGCGCAGCGTTGGGATCTCATGGATGCCGCGCAAGTCGCTGAGTCGATTCTCAGAGGCCGGCAGTAAGATCCACGGGGCGAGACACGTCAGTTCATCGAGGGCAGCCTGGCATTGCCGAGCCAGGGCACGGGCCCACCACGTCGCTTGGCTCTCGGGGTCCGCATCGAAGCCGGCGACCACCTCCGCGGCGGAGGTCGCCAGACGGTCCAGGCACAGCCGCGCCGCCGCGAGTGTCGTTGGCCGGGAATCGGAGGCGGACACCAGATCCTTCTGCAGCTCCGCGAGCTGGGCCGGAGCGGCGCCTCCCGCAGCGTCCACGAGAATCCTCAGTGTGTCGCTGAGCCCGTCAAGCCATCGCACTCCCAGGATTTTGTCATCGGGAAGGGCGAGCAGACCCGGCCGCAATGTCAGCAGATGGCCCGCGAGGTTCCCGCTGTCCACCGTCGAAATGTAGAGCGGTGGCAGCGGTTTCAGAGACTGCGTGTCGTACCAATTGTAGAAGTGGCCTCGGTGCCGTTCCAAGGCTTCCATCGTGCGGAGGGCATTCGCCGTGCGCTCGATGAGTTGTCCGGCCGGAATGTAGCCGAAGTCGTACGCGGACAAATTCGCGAGGAGCGCAAGTCCCATGTTGGTCGGCGACGTGCGATGCCCGACCGCAGCAACGGGATGCTCCTGATAGTTATCAGGTGGCAGCCAATGATCTTCCGGGCCGACGAATGTCTCGAAGAACGCCCAAGTCTTTCGCGAAAGCTTCCGGAGGAAGAGGGTCTGGTCGGCCGTCAGTCTCGCTTCGCGGCGAGCGAGAGGCCGGCTGATCCACCACGCGATCGCGGGGGAGGCAAACCAGAGAAAAAGCACCGGCCCCGCCGCGGCTA
>DATEAO010000539.1:0-5016 GCA_035288345.1 Candidatus Methylomirabilota bacterium
CGCCTTCGCCCTCTACACCCACGATGCGGGGGGAAACCGCACCTCGAAGACAACCGAGCGCGGGGAGGAGAGCTACAATTACGACGATCTCGACCGCCTCATGGGCGTCATGCGCGAGGGTGCCACGAGCGAGTCCTACGCCTACGACGCGGTCGGAAACCGCACTTCCTCGCTTGTCTCCCCCGTCTGGAGCTACAGCGAGAGGAACGAGCTTCAATCAAACGGCGAGGCGAGCTTCGGCTACGACCCCTCCGGCAACCTCCTCCAGAAGCTCGAGGCAGGGAGCGCCTGGAGCTACGAGTGGAACGCCGAGGGTGAGCTCATCCGCGTCGTGAGGGACGGGGCGGAGCTGGCGCGTTTCGAGTACGACCCACTCGGGCGGAGGGTCAGCAAGACCTCCGGAGGCACCAGTTTCCAGTACCTCTACGACGGCGAGGATATCCTCCAGACGATGACCCCCCGCGGTGTCGTGAGGCTCGCCCACGGCCCGGGCATCGACGAGCCGCTCGCGGCCGAGCTGCCCGGAGGGGCCTCCTACTACGCCCACGCCGATGGTCTTGGCTCCCTCGTCGCGGTGACGGGCCCGAGGGGCAATCCGCGGCTACGCTTCGCCTACGACAGCTTCGGGAACATCCAGGACCGCTGGGGGGAGCGGGAAGGCTATCGCTTCACAGGCAGGGAGTGGGACCCCGAAACCGGGCTGTACTACTACAGAGCTAGATACTACGACCCCAGGATGGGCAGATTCATCAGCGAGGATCCGATTGGGCTCCTGGGGGGGATCAACTTCTACGCCTACGTGCGGAACAACCCCGTCAATATGGTGGACCCCTCGGGGCTTGTTCCCTCGTGCAAGTGCCTCGCCGCAACGACACTTGTAGGTGCAGGAACGGGTGCAATGTACGGTGCTACAGGCGGCGCCGCCGTGGCAGCGTTGCCTAGCGGGGGCACTTTGAGCCTGCCGGGCGCTGAAGTAGGAACGGGTACTGGCGCCGTAATCGGCGGTGCGGCCGGCTTACTTGCGGGTCTGCTATTCTGCCCCGCCGATGAGGACACGAAAGAATTCTGCCGTCTTAAGCCAGAGAGTTCGTATCCTGGGTACTGCGTGTATGAGTGCAACGACGGAGTTATCTTCATCAAGCAGAGTTTCTCCCCGGCGCCGGAACCCTGCCCTGCGATCTGGCCGCACCCTTAGATGGGAGCAGAATAGAAGGAGATGGGCGGAGATGGGGAAACGGGCTTTCGAACGGAGAGGAAAGGGCCTGCGCGACACATATGCGGAGCGAGGCCAGCTTTATATACGCGAAATCGGGCCACTCCCGGGCCCGCCGGAGGTGGATGCGCACGATGCGGCAGGTGTGGGAGCGACTGCGGACGTTTTGGGCCGCCTTCTTCTGGCACTTGAGGCAGGCGACGTGCGTGCTCCTCAAGCTCTCCTGGCGTTCATCGCCGACATCCGTGTTTCGACCGCGCTCTTGAAGGCTGCGCGCGAGGCCTCGCCTGCGCTCTTGGCGAACGTAGCCCAGGTGCTTGGATCTGCAGGCGTGAACGGTGCCGCCGATGTTCTCGGGAAGCGTCTAGACGAACTCGCCGTGGACACACGCGTCTTCGAAGACGCCACGCCTTTCAATCACTTCGCCGGGTCCCTTACGGCCGTTGCGGCTGCCTTGTTAAGGCTGCAACCAGAGAATACCAGGGCAGCCAATGCCCTTGTGAGGCTGCTCAGCCATCCAAGTGCCTTCGAACGTAGGACCGCTGCGGCGGCCGCATCGGACGCTCTGGAGCTTCCGTTGCCAGAGGGTGTGGCAGGACAACTCGAGAGCGAGTTGCATCAACTCCTTGCCTCGGCGGACACACAGCTCTTCGCTGCCATTGCGCCGGCTGTTGCTCGCAAGGAGCCGAAGGTTATCTTGTCTCGGTGTGGAACGCTGCTGCAATCCACTGACCCTGCGGCTCGCGAAACAGGAATAGGCGTGCTGAGAAGACTGGACGAGCCGAAAGCGTCAGAGATGCTTGTCGCTCACTTGGCTCACGAGTCCGACCTACGGCTGGCCTGTGCGATTGCCGGCCACCTTGGCCCGAAAGCGCCGGAGGCGATGCGGTTAGCACTGGCGAGACGAGCCCTTGCAGATGATTCTCCGTCCCTCCGGTTTGAAGGGCTCACTCTGCTGGCTTCACTGTCGGCAGGGGCTTCACGGGAGGTGGCACACGATGTGCTGCCTAGCGAGCCGGATCCGTTTCTGAGGTCTCGCCTCGAATCTTTCGCACGATCTTCCCCTTAGCTACTTCGCGGTGCTCTGATCGAGTACCGATGCGATCAGTCTCCGGAGGCATGTGTGATCCAGCGCCGGCTAGTGCGGCACGGGGAATTTCCGAGCCAGGTGTGGGAGGAGACCCGCTACAGTCTCCACGCTGGGGCGGAGCCGAATCCGGCAACCCGCAGACGATCTCGCTCAAACGAGTCGTTTGTGCGCGCCCGGTCCTATAATAACGGGCGGTGCATGGGCGCGGGAGTCAGCTACGGAGAGCACGGACTGGGTGCTAGTGCTGTTCCAACTTGACCGGCCTAGTCGAGCGGATGCGGTTGAGGGGGTGGCTGGTGTTGCCGATCCGCCGGTCTCGGTAGCGCAGGTAGCGGTAGACGCGGCGACGCCGGGTGACGTGATCGAGGTCGTCGGTGTTCGCGAGGGTGAAGCGCTTCAGCACCCCGAAGTGGGCTTCGATGAGGTTGAGCCAGGACGACTCGGTGGGGGTCCAGACCGGGGAGATCCGGAGCTTGCGGAGCAAGCGGCGGAGGGTCGGGTGGTCGTGGGTTTGGTGCAGGTTGTCCATGACCACGAAGAGGCGCTTGCGGGGGTAGCAGGCACGGAGGTGGCAGAAGGCGTGGAAGAGGTCGGGCAGGCGCTTGTGCTTGCGGAAGATCCCGCTGAGACAGTCGCGGTGGACGTCGTAGAAGCCAAGGAACTGCTCGGTGCCCTTGAGGCGGCGATAGGTGGCGCGGCGCCGCAAGGGCATCCTCTTGCGTGCCCAAGCCACGCCTCCCACTGGACGCAGCTCCAAGGGCCCCCACTCGTCGAAGCAGACTACGGCCGCTCCTTTCGGGCAGCGCCGATAGAGCTTCCGGATGCGTTTTTTTTACGGTCGAAGTCCGGATCGTGCGAGGTCTTCCAGGTCCGGATGCGCTGTGCCGTCAGCCCTTCGCGCCGCAGGAGCCGGCGAACCCATTCATCGGTGACCGGTGGCAGTAGTCGGCGCTGCCGACAGTACTCGGAGAGCTTCGGTACCGACCAGTTCGAGAACGGAAGTCCTCTCTCCGCAGGGCTCGACAGTGCGACCTCGACGAGCTCCCGGAGCTGTTCGGCCTTCAGGATCGGCGGTCGTCCCTTGGGATTGGGGACTTGCTCAAAGGTCTTGAACCCGCTCTTGTTGAAGCGACGGACCCAGTCGTATGCAACGGTGAAGTGGCAGCCGACCCGGTCCGCTGCTTCAGAGACGGCGTGGCCCTTGAGCACCTCACCCACGATTCGGTACCGCTGGTGGACCCGGGCCGCCAGAGACAGGTCCTTGAGTTTCTCGCGCAGCACACCGCGCTCAGCACGGCTTAGCGCACGAAGATGGACTGGCCTGGCCATCCTGCTACCCCTTCCAGGCAGCAGGATAGCACAAGTTAGGTTAATTAAGTTGGAACAGCACTAGTGGCCGGTGCCGGGTAGTGCACTGACTCCGGAACTCGGCGAGGACAGGAAGGGGAAACGAGTGGTACGTCCGTTTATGGCGGTGCACTTAAGGGGCCCCGCGGAACTTTGCAGTGTCACCGAAGCATCGTAGACATTGTACGAGTCTCCGCCCCTAGGGTTTGTGCACGTTAGGCCGGCATCAACAAGAATGTCGCCCCCAACACCCATCGGAACGCTGTTCGGCGAGAATCGAGCATGCTCGGTCACGAAGGTTTCACCAGGGAAGTTAAACGTGCCATGGGCTTCGCGGACCGTTGTCTGGACCGTTGCGTCGGTAATCGAGAGGGTGGAGCACTTGTTGTTGGTCAGGCGTACATGGACTTGATCGGTCTCTTCGGGATACTTGTCCGAGCCCCGCGGGCAATCGTATTCCGGGTTCTGCCACGCGCAGTATTCCACCACGATGGTGCCATTCGGATTGATCGCAGCAACTTGGTCGTTACAGTCGCCTGCGGTGTCGGCAAATCCATCGCCGTCTCTATCGACGCCGGATGACGACGCAGATGTGGATCTCGACGAGCTACCGCCGCACCCAAGTAGCGGGCACAAGCTCAGTGCCAGAAAAGCGCTAGTAGTTCGCATCGTCGACGACTCCTCTTTTCAACGTCGGTCCAACACCTGGATAACCTGCGAGGCTCCACGGCGATGGTGCCACAACCGTGCCTCGTCAGGTTCATCCAGTTGTTCGGCGGCCCCCCTCGCTGGATGAGCGACTCGTGGTCCACATGACCTAACGAGCCTCCACCGGAGCGCAGAGCTCCAGTTCATGCCCGTCCGGGTCGGAGAAGTAGACGGACTTGGCCGGCATCCACTCGTGGAACAGGGGCCCGCTGATCACGACACCGCGCTCTCGCAGCGCGGCCGCAGCAGCTTCGATATCGCCCTCCTCGACTGTGAAGGCAAAGTGCTGCGTCGGCCAATTGCCCTTGTCTTCTTGAAGCACGATCATCCCCGCGTGTCCCGCCACTCTCAGGAACAACCAGTTACGGCGTTCGTCGCGAGCACCGACGTCAAGACCCAAGAGCTCTCGGTAGAACGGCTCGGACTTCGAGAGGTCCTTGACCCGGATTGCGACTTCGTAGAGACCCCGAATCGGCAGCATGTGAACCCCCCTCCCCCAAGCTGCTCATGTCCGCCGAACACCGGGGATAAGACCGTATGGAAGGACCGGCTCCCGTTCGTATCATCGCGGGTTAGTGAAGCCTTTGAGAGCGGCACCAGAGCCGCATACGAAAGGAGCCGGTCATGGAAAAGGGTATCACCTTCGTGGGAATGGACG
>DATEAO010000540.1:0-5061 GCA_035288345.1 Candidatus Methylomirabilota bacterium
GCGTCCGGAGGAAGTGCTTGATGAGATCTACGACCTTTTTATCGACCTGGACGCGACCGAAGACCAGCTCGACTTTCCCGTCCTCTATACGAACGCGAAGACCGGCACCGCGACCCGCGATCTCAAAGAGCCGGGGCAGACACTGGAACCTCTCTTCGAGACAATCCTCGGCACGGTCCCGGCCCCCCGCTTCGATCCCGAGATGGGGCTCCAGTTCCGCGTGGCGATGCTCGATTGGGACGATTACGTCGGACGGCTCATCATCGGCCGCATCGTCAACGGCGGCGTCCGCCAGGCCGATCGCGTGGCGGTCGTCCATCGGGATGGATCGATCGAGACCGCCAAGGTAACCGTCCTCTACGGCTACGAGGGCCTGAAGCGGATCGAGATCGGAGAGGCGAGTGCCGGAGACCTTGTCGCGATTGCCGGCATCGAATCCATCGAGATCGGCGAGACAGTCTCAGATGCCGAGCAGCCGGTCGCGCTCCCGCTGATCCGCATCGACGAGCCGACGGTCTCAATGCTCTTTTCCTCTAACGTGTCGCCCTTCGCGGGCCGAGAGGGGAAGTTCGTTACCTCGCCCCAGCTCAAGGAGCGACTCTGGAAGGAGCGGCGGATCAACGTCGGCATCCACGTGGAAGAGACCGACTCTCCCGACACGTTCCGAGTCTCAGGCCGCGGCGAGCTTCAGCTCGCGATTCTGATCGAGATGATGCGGCGCGAAGGCTTTGAGGCCGAGGTCGGCAAGCCCGAGATCATCACGCGGCAAGAGGCGGGCCGCACCCTCGAGCCGATCGAGTACCTGGTGATCGACATTCCCGAGGAGTACATCGGGGCGGTGACTCAGGGGGTCGGGCCGCGTCGGGGTGTAATGACGAAGATGGTGAATCATGGGACTGGTCGCGTCCGGCTTGAGTACCGGATCCCGGCCCGGGGGCTGATCGGGTATCGCACGGAGTTCTTGACCGGGACGCGCGGCACCGGGCTCCTCAATCATCTGTTTGACGGATGGGACGAGTGGCAGGGAGAGATCGCCCACCGCCAGAATGGCGCGCTGGTCTCAGATCGGTCAGGGCGCGCCACCGCATACGCGATCGACCATATGCAGGCGCGCGGCGAACTGTTTGCCTCGCCGGGAGATCAGGTCTACGAAGGTATGATCGTGGGGGAGCATGCACGGGATAACGACCTTGACGTCAACATTACCAAAGAGAAGAAGCTCACGAACATGCGCTCGTCCACTGCGGACGACGCGACCCATCTGGTCCCGCCTCGCAAGATGAGCCTCGAGCAGTGCCTAGAATGGATCCGTGAGGACGAACTCCTCGAAGTCACCCCGCACTCACTTAGACTGAGGAAGAAGTCACTCACCGGCCGCAAGCGCTTCTGATTGCAGCACGGGCGCCCGGGCTATCGCCCGCCCGTGCTCGCTGCATCCCATCTTCTTTTAACCTGCGCCGGGGTTCACGCTGACCTGCACCCGGCGTCCGGACAGAAACAAATTCTGGCCTCCGCTTTGGGATTCTCATTGGATCGCAACTGACGCAAAACGTAAATAGTCAGAGGCAGTTTGGCACAAGTGGATGGGATCGGTTTAGAAACCTCCAAGAATCACAAGAGGATTTAGTTCGGCACACATCTTGCCTATACCTAAACGCATCACGACACTAGCAGCACCTGATGGCAATCATGGCTTGTGAGGGGATGACAACGTGCGATGGCTCCTGCTTTTCTTAGCGCTGCTTGGGATTCTTTTCCCACTCTCTGGCTGCGCCGTCGGGTTGTCGTTGTTGGGAGCAGGAGCCGGCATGCTTGCCGACCGCAGTATGGACCATATTCTCACGAGCACGGCGAGCAAAACCTTTCCTGTTCCCCTCGAAGAGGCCCGCACCGCAATGCTGCATGCGATCACTCAGATGGAGCTCGTCGTCGACTCGTTCGACCGGACCGCGTCGGGGTACGCCGTCCGGGGACTGGCAAATAACCGCCGCGTAGAAATCGAGCTGGAACAACTCAGCGTCCAGGTCACTCGCATGCGCGTGGATGTCAAGCGCAACTTTTTCCAGCGCGACCGGGCAACCGCCGATTCCATCGTTGAGCAGACCGAGTGGATACTCTCACAGATCAACCAGGCGGATCAGCCCGCGTCCGCCGCTCTGAAAAGCGTGCCGCGTGTCTCGATCCGGGCCTCCCGTCATCAGGTGAATGCGGTAAACATCGACGCAAGTGGCATTCCTGCTGACCCTGTCCGCGCCACTCCGGACCAGAGACCGCTCCTGTCCCCGATGGCCGGCAAGTTCCTCCTTCTTCCCCGATTCTCTACCGGCTCGCTGCTCTGTCCTCCTGACGCGCACTGCGGCTCGCTCCTGAATGGATCTGGAGTCCCGCCCGGCGACCTGACGAACGGAAGCAGTCCGGAGTTCTTAGAGGAAGGCAAGCGAGACGCGCGCCCCGAGGGGCAGGGAGGGGAAGGGAATGGAGTCGACACAGTTTCCGATGAAAGCGGTTCCGGTATGGTCGTCGGCCAACGTCAAAAGGCGCGCGAACTGGGGGAGCGCATGCCGCAAGCAGAGCGCGACTCGAGATGACGGTGTAAAGCGCCCCGACTCGCCTCCCCACCATCCTCCGGACACGAGACCAAGCTGAATTAGTCACGGACCCGCGATACCCGTAGTTCGCTTTCTTAGGTGTGCGACCAATCAGGAAGCAGTCCACGGAGTAGCTCGATAAATCAATACTCATGCCTGGCCCCAAATCTTCTTGGCGACGCAATAGCAGCGCGGAAGGCCTGCAACCTAATCAAGCGGAAAGTGATGAGTGAATAAAGAGGAGTGAAGGGCGAAGAGTATCCGGGGAGTAAAGCGGAAGTTATTTTGGCGGGGCGGGGGGAGGGCCGGACGCTCCGCTTCCTCCCCTTCCTCTCCGCCGGCGCCGCCGGCGCCTTTTCTGATTCTCGGCGCCTGGCGCTGATTCGCCGGCTCCTTGAGCGGGATGGGCCTGATGGCGAGGCGGTTCAAGTTTCGGAGCATCGCGGGCCGGTTCATGACGGGACGGGGGAGGGCCGCCCCGGCGATCGCCGGGGCGTGAACGCGGGCCTGTCTCCCGGCGTGGGCCGCCACGTCGCTCTCCGAAGGGGCCACGGCCTTGAAGGCGCTGGCGCTTCTCTTCGGCATACCGGCGGCGCTCCTCGGCGGTCGGCTTGATCTCGGGAAGGAAGAGGGTGTCTTCCGGCCACTCAACCTTGATCTTCTGGTTGATGAACTTCTCGATCGGCTCGAGCCTCAGCGCGCCGGCCTCGTCCACCAGGCTTAACGCTTTCCCTGTGGCCCCGGCGCGTCCGGTGCGCCCGATCCGGTGCACGTAGTCCTCCGGATCTTGCGGCACGTCCCAGTTGACGACATGGCTCACCCCTTCAATGTGAAGGCCGCGAGACGCCACGTCGGTGGCGATCAGAATGGGCAGCTTCCCTTCTTTGAATTCGTTGAGGAGCCGGAGTCGTCTCTTCTGATCCATATCGCCGGTCAATGCCCGGGCCTCCCATCCATTTCGGATCAGGCGGTCCTCGAGACGGCGCGCCTCCTCGCGCATGTTGGTAAACATGAGAATGCGGTTCCCACCCTCTCGCTTGAGCAGACCCAGCAGGAGGTTGAATTTTTCGTCTCCCCCCACGTGGTAGAGGAGCTGCTCGGTCTTCTCTACCGTTTTTTGTTTTGGGGTGATGGTGATTTGCGCCGGATTGTTCATGAACTCCCAGGTGAGCTCCAACACCCTGAAGGAGAGCGTCGCTGAAAAGAGGAACGACTGCCGTTTCTCATGGGGCGGGAGCCTTCGAAGAATGAAGCGGAGGTCCGCGATGAACCCCATGTCGAACATCCGATCGGCCTCGTCAATCACCAGGATCTCCACCTTACGAGGCGACCAGACATTCTGCTTGAGGTAATCGATGAGACGGCCCGGGGTGCCCACGAGCAGATCGACGCCTCCGGCAAGAGAGTCTCGCTGTTTCGCGTAGTCGATTCCGCCGTAGACGGCCAGGATCTTGAGGCCGGTGAACTCTCCGAGCAGGCGGGCATCGGACTCGATCTGCACCACCAGCTCGCGAGTCGGGGCAATGATCAACACGCGTGGAGCCGGGATCGGCCCTTTTGGGGGAGCGGGGTGACGAAGGCAGTGCGTGAATGCCGCGATCAGAAAGGCTGCGGTCTTTCCGGTCCCCGTCTGCGATTGACCGGCAAGGTCTTTCCCTCGAAGCGCAAGGGGGAGCGCAGCCTCCTGAATCGGCGTGCAACTGGTGAACCCTGCGGCCTCAATGCCGCGACGCACCGGCTCGGGAAGATCGAGGTCGCTGAAGTTCATTGCGAACTCTTCCTCATTGTGCGTGTTCCCGCCTCATCGCCTTCATGTTACAGAACGACTGCCGGGGCACACGAAACATGTCAATCGGGACGACAGCCCGCGGCAGCTCGAACCGAGAAAATCTCAGCCGGCAAAAGCGAACTGCTCGGAATTCCTGGCGAGGGGGCTCGGCACAGCTTTTGCTCACTACTGAACATATTCTGTGACGATCCTTGAGGGGGGAGTTGTCATGAAACAGCTGTTCCTCGTCTCTGTGCTCTTCCTAGCACTACCCGCCCTTTCGAGCTGCGCTGCGGTAGGCGTCACTCTCCTGGGCGCTGGCGCGAGCTTGATAGCCGACCAAGGGGTCGGCCACATCATGAGCAGCCGGGTGGTGAGAACGTTTCCCATGCCGCTGGAAGGTGTTCGTGTCGCAACCATTCAAACGGCCTCCAAGATGAATCTTGCGATTGACACCGTTGATCGGACCGAGACGGGGTACGTGATCACCGGACGGGCCACGAATCGTCGCGTGGAGATCGAGCTGGAGTGGGTCAGCGATCAAGCCACACGCATGCAGGTGGACGTGAAGCTCAGCTTCTTCCAGCGCGACCGGGCGACAGCCACCGCCCTCGTGGAACATACCGAGTCGGCGCTCTCTCAACTGAGAGTCGTTCAGAACGGCAATTGGCTCGGCCTGAGCACGCGCGTCCCGACTGCTGAGAT
>DATEAO010000541.1:0-2468 GCA_035288345.1 Candidatus Methylomirabilota bacterium
TCGGGCTCGCTCGTCCTTCACCAGAAGCCCCAGCGCGTGCACCGCCTGCTCGCGTGCGCTGGCACTTGGATCGGCGACACCTTGGTCCAGAATCGTCCAGGCTCGCTCGGTCTCGGCCTGGCCGAGGAGCTCCCCGGGCACCCACAGCGCGATCGCAAAAAGAAGAACCAGTTTTCTTGCCATGGATCGTTCCTCCGAAACCTTATTCTATCTCGAGGGTCCTTGCCGAACCCCTGGCCGCCACTGGACGCCCGCGACAACACTAGAACGCAGTGCTCTCTTGGAACTACTACCTTTTGGGGAAGGTACCCTTTGGGGAAGGTTGGGCCCGTTTGACTGGCCCTTTTGTCTCAGACGATAGTTAGGTTCGTGGACATCGAGCTTCCTGTCAGTATCCAGCGCTCGATGTCCATGGACTCAAACATTGTCATAGACGGAAGGGCCGGTCAACTCATCCGATGTTCAGTTCCGAAAACTTCCGGTCCTGGTCAAAGCGTACGCAGGTACCGTTGAATATCCTGGTGTGTGCCCACCCGCACTAGGGTGAGAACTTCTTTCTGGACGGCGAAGACGAGCCGGAGGCCGAGGCCCAGGCGAGCTTCCCAGATTCCGCTTCGATGAAGCTTCCGAATGCCGAGGCCGGAGTGCAAATGGGGCTCCCCGATGGCGCGGGGGAGCGACAAAGTGGTCTCAAAAACGGCCGCTCTCTGCTCTTCCCCGAGATCCCTGACGTCTCGCTGAAAGCGCTCCGTCAGAGCGAGATTCATCGACTTCGGGTGCTAGCCGAAGGCTTCTTTGAAGCGCGGCGTCCCCGGCGGGTTTGCGGCGAGCTCCCGGTGTCGAGGTGGGTTACGGCCTGCCTGGCGCTGTCGAAGAGCACGCTCGTTCCTTCTCGACGCTCCTCTTCGAGCCGGCGCCACAGACGTTCCGCCTGCGTGTCCGTCAGGCCTGGGGCGAGCTCCAGATCCTCGGCGGACACCGGCAAGATGACCGCGACGTGTTTGGAGCCTCGCATGAGAACGACCTGCTCACCGCGCTCCGCCGCTTTCACCAGAGCGTTGAGACGCGCCTTGGCTTCTCGGATCGTGACGGCTTTCATGGTTGAATTATAACTCATTGTGAAGTCCCCATCAATGGACTTCTTAGGGAGACCTTGTCTTGGACAAACCCCGATGCCGGCGAGTTTTTGTGGGTGGGCATTGGGCGGACTATGATGTGCAGTGATGTCTCGCTGGATGACCTGCTCCGGTACTCGCTTGCCCTTCCAAGATCCCCTCCCTTCGCGATCGCCTCTCACGGAACGCGCGGGCAGTGGTCTTCGTTCTTTCCGCTGGCTTCGCTTTCCGGCATGGTGGGGTCTCTGGGCTCCCCTGGTCAGCTTTTCCCCCGCGTTGAGCGCGGCGCAGGATACACCTACGCACAAGCGACTACTCATTCTTCATTCGTTCGGCCGGGACTTCGGCACGTACAATTCCTCGACCCAGAGCTTTTCGATGGAGGAACCGCCCATCACCACGATGACGTCGGTCGTATCGGGGAGCACGTGCAGTATGTTGTCGATGACCGCCGGAAAGTCGATTGCGACCGTGGCCGAGGCTGCATGGGTCGGTGGCGCCGCCTCCGCCAGCAATCGCCTCTCGAGACCGGCGGTGAGGAGCGGCGTGAATGGAAAGAGATGCTCGCGGTGAGTGAGACAGAAGCGCGCCGCGGGGCCGCCTATGGAGACCACGAGGTCGATGCCGCTTTCCGGGAAGAGGGCGTTCAGGTAGCCCGCGAGAGGATCTTCGGCGTTCGTCTCGGCAAACCGCGCCGTCTCGACCGACGCCTCGAAGAGCTCGATCGGAGTCGGCGAAAGCTGCGTCAGCTCTCTGCGAAGCCCGGAGCGAATTCGTCGAAAGGCGCGAAGTTCGGGCCGAACGAGTACAGGATGAGCCCGCGTTTGTGGGGTGTTTCTTGGGCGATCACGTTGCTGGCGCGAAGGCCAAGCACGCCAGGAAAACCCAGGCCAATCGGATCAAGATCCTGCTACGCCGCCGTGCGAGTAGTCGAGCACTGGCAGGGCCAGCAGCACGCGTCGATATCATCCCGATGAGGCTCACTATACCTCTGTTCTGCAACGAGAGAGTGAGAGCTCCTGGCAACTCTGCTCGCCCAGCCAGACCGGGTCCAGGCCGCCCAGACCCAGCATCACCTCACGACTAGTGGCGTGACAGCCGCACGACCGCTGCCGCGGCGGTGAAGCGCACGGTGGCCTCGTCGTCACCCAGCAACGGCAGGAGCGCGGAGAGGAGTTTCGGGTCCCCGCGCTGGGCGATGGCACTCACCGCGGACGCGCGCACCAGCCACTTTTCATCGGAGGCGGCCTTGGCGAGCGCCTCGCCGCTCTTCGGGTCCGGGTCGGTCGCGAGCTTCTGGGCCGCCGCGGCCCGCACCGGTGAGACCTTATCCTGAGTGAAGGCCTTGATCAT
>DATEAO010000542.1:0-7994 GCA_035288345.1 Candidatus Methylomirabilota bacterium
GGTGGGACTATCGCGCCGGCAACTTCTATAAGAACATCGGCATGCGCATCGACCATCTGCTGGTCACCGAGTCTGTCGCTAAGAAAACGGTCTGGGCGGAGATCGACCGTGAGGCTAGAAAGGGCAAGCCGATCCCGTCAGATCACACTCCGCTGGTCATCGACATCGACGAGCCGGGACGCCCGTTCGACGCCGGGTGGGCGACAGCCGAGGGACGAATCGCCGCGCGCCGCGCCCGCTAGCCACCCATTGCTGAAGCGTCGCGTTTCACCGCCGGGTGCCTATCGCTTCGTGCGTCTGAGTTCTTCCTGGAGTGCGCGAAGCGCGGTGGACTGATGGCCGCGGCGCCAAACGAGTAGGGTCTTCGCGTCTGATATATCAGGCGGCAGCAGGTAGGCCGCCACGTTTTTCTCGCCAAGGGTCGCGCGGATCACCGACCGGGGCACGATGGCGATGCCGGTGCCGGCGGCCACGCAGGCCACGATTGCGTGATACGAGCCGAATTCCATCACGCGATCGGGGACCACCTTGGCTCGGCCGAGCCACTTCTCCAAGCGCCGGCGATACGAGCAGCCCGTCGAGAACGCAATGATTGTCCTGCTCCCGATGTCTCTCGGCGTTCTGATCTTCGGGGAGCTCTTGGGCGCGATGAGGACGAGCTCTTCGCTGAACGCCGGCTGGGAATCGAGGTTGTTCGTGGTAAACGGATCGGCCACGAACGCTGCCTCGATCTCGTAGTTGAGGACCTTGGAAGTCAAGGCGCTCTCCGTACCGGTCACAAGGTCGATCCGGACCTCCGGGTAGGCGAGGTGATAGCGCGAGAGGATCGGCGGCAGCCGGGTGGCGGCGGTGCTCTCCAGGGTCCCGAGGCGCAGCGTGCCTCGTGGCGTGCCGCCGTGCAGGACCGCTTCCGCCTCGGACGACAGGTGCAGCAGTTGGTCTGCGTACGCGAGGAGGAGCTTGCCCTCCGGCGTTAGGGTGAGCTTTCGGTTCTGACGCACGAACAGCTTGGTGCCCAGCCGGTCCTCCAACTGTTTCACGCGCGTGGTGACGTTCGACTGCACGCGGTGCAGCTTGGTTGCGGCTCTGGTGATCCCGCCCTGCTCGACCACCGTCTTAAAGATTTCCAGCGCGGCCAGATCGATGTTTCTCATTTTGAGAACCTGCGCTTCTCAATTATTCATTTTTCTGAATTGCCAAGTCAACCTAGACTTGAATCATGCTCGATCGTTCGAAACGAACCGCCGAAGCGCGCGGTGCTGCCCGTTCGCCCGCGACCGTCGCGCTCGCGGGGCTGGTGGCCCTCGCGGTCGCGATGGGAATCGGCCGGTTCGCCTTCACGCCGATCCTGCCCATGATGCAGGAGGACGCCGGGCTGTCGGTGGCCGCCGGCGGATGGCTTGCGTCGGCGAACTACGTCGGGTACCTGCTCGGCGCACTGTCGGCCATGGCGATCCGGGTCCGGGCCGCGACCGCGATCCGCGGGGGTCTCGTCCTGATCGGGGTCGTGACGCTCGGGATGGGGCTCGAGCAGAGGTTCGCGGGCTGGATCGCGCTGCGCGCGCTCGCGGGGATCGCGAACGGCTGGGTCGTGGTCTTCGCCTTCTCATGGTGCCTGGAGAAGCTCGCTGCCGCCCGGCGCCCCCTGTTGAACGGACTGGTGTTCGCCGGCGTCGGGACGGGGATCGCGGTCGCGGGCGGGTTTTGCCTGGTGCTGATGCAGGTGAACGCAAGCTCTGGTCAAGCGTGGATGGGGCTCGGTGTGATCGCGCTCATCGCGACCGCCGTGATCTGGCGCATCTTCGGCACGGGCGATGGCCGACGGCCGGCAGCGCATGGCCGGCAATGGGATGCTGACTCGCTGCGCCTGGTGCTTTGCTTCGGGGCCACCGGCTTCGGCTATATCATCCCCGCGACCTTTCTTCCCGCCATGGCCCGGCAGTTGATCCCGGACCCGTTGGTCTTCGGCTGGTCCTGGCCGCTCTTCGGCGCCGCTGCCGCAGTGTCCACTCTGGCTGCGGCGGTGTTGCCGAGTTTCCTCGGGAACCGCAGCGTGTGGATTCTCGGCCAGCTCGTCATGGCGCTCGGCGTCGCACTTCCGGTCTTTTGGCCCGCCATTGGCGGTATCATGATCGCCGCGCTCCTGGTTGGCATTACCTTCATGGTGATCACCATGGTCGCCATGCAGGAGGCGCGGCAGGTCGCGGGCCCGCATGCCACCGGTCTCATCGCCGCGATGACTTCAGCCTTTGCGGCTGGACAGATCGTAGGCCCGATCTCTGTGAGCTACGTGGTCGGCGCCGGCGGCGACTTTTCCGAAGCGCTGCTGGCCGCGTGCGTTCTGCTTACAGTGAGCGCGTACGCCCTTTCTCGCTCTCGCGGAGCGCCGAGAGTGAGGCCTTCAGGCCCTAACAAAGTGCTGAAAAACCCCGGCTAACGTCAGGCTGCTCAAAAAGGTCCAGATGCAAGGCGGCGAGGAAGCGAGGAGTGAGACGTACTGAGATGTACGTTGCAACGACGAGGGACAGCATTCTCCGTTCGAGCGCGGGCTTCGCCCGCGCAAGCCTTTGGGGGGAGGAATCGGAAGGGGGGCGTGCCCCCCTCCGAGGAAAGTCAACGCCGCAGATGGGTCTTTTTCAGCAGCCTGCTATCGCCTGGTTTCAGGCGAGAAATGGAGCGATCAGAATGAGCAAGGAGCTTTCCCAGGACCGAATGCCGCCCCTGAGCCCGGAGAAAATGACCGAAGCGCAGCGGAAGGCGGCGGCGGAGCTCGCTGCCGGGCCACGCGGCGGGGTCCGCGGGCCGTTCATCCCGCTGCTGCGGAGCCCGGAGCTTATGGACCGGCTGCAGAAAGTGGGGGAATATCTTCGCTACCACAGCGCGCTTCCCCCGAAGCTGAACGAGTTGGTGGTCCTGATCACCTCGCGCGAGTGGACGCAACAATTCGAGTGGGCCGTTCACGTTCCTCTCGCGATCAAGGCTGGGCTCAAGCCCGAGATCGTGGAGGCGCTTGCCGATGGCCGCCGTCCATCCGGCATGGCCGAGGATGAGGAGATCGCCTACAACTTGTGCGACGAGCTTTTCCGCACGCGCGGCGTCAGCGAGCCGACGTATCAGCGCGCGGTTGCGAAGTTCGGCGAGCAGGGCGTGATAGACATGCTCGGTCTCACGGGCTACTTCACCACGGTGGCGATGGTGATGAACGTGGCGCACACCCCCCGGCCGGACAGCACGCTTGCCCCGCTCGCTCCATTTCCACCTTGACCGCGGGCCTTTTTCAACCGCGTGGGTAGTGGATCAATTTAGGCGCGATACTGGGTCAAGTTGCGAGCCAGACGAGGCCCGAGGGAGGAGCCAGTCCGAGGCGTACGTGGTGTCTCCAGTCCGAGCGCCGGCTTCGCCGGCGCAAGCTTCCGGGGGAGGTTCGGAAGGGGGGTGTGCCCCCCTCCGAGGACTTGTACGTTGAGGGCTGGCGACGACCGAGAACGAAGTATGGCGAAGCAAATTGACCCAGTACCACAGCCTGGACTGCCTTGACAACCCCTCAGGCTGACTGTTAGCGTAACGACGGGGCTTTGATTATCGCCTCCTGTCGTGCGGCGGGAGGCGATTAGTCTGAATGGATAGCGCAAAACCATCAAATGAACTGGGGCAAATTCTCGTTTTGATGTCTCTCGGAGAAGGGCCAAGGAGCTTTGCGTTGTTCGTTCGAGCGCGGGCGTGGTTTGGCGAGCCGCAGCCTCAGGCGGGGCGAGCAACTCGATGGTTTGGCGAGCCGCAGCCTCGGGCGGGGCGAGCAACTCGATGGCACGGGCGAGCGAGAGCGAGCCGCGCGCAAGTGTGGGGGGAGACTTCGGCCTCCCTCGATCGGCTTGTCCGATCGAGTTGGTCAGGGGCTGTTGGGCGTGCCCCCCTCCGAGCAGCGATATGACTCGGGCCGAAATCGACGCCATCAAAGCCTATTACGGGTCACTTCCCCAGAAGATCGAGAAGGCCCGGAAGCGCTTTGGCCGTCCCCTCACGCTTGCCGAGAAGGTGCTGGTTGCCCATGCCGATAGCTTCGAGACCCAGGTGTGGGAGCGGGGAAAGGCCCAGCTCCGCCTCAGGGTCGACCGGGTGGCGATGCAGGACGCCACGGGCCAGATGGCGATTCTCCAGTTCATGCAGTCCGGCCGGAAGCGCGTGGTGGCTCCGTCCACGGTTCACTGCGACCATTTGATCCGCGCTCAGTCCGGTGCGGCAGCGGACGTGCAGCGCGCGATCGAGGAGAACCGCGAGGTCTATAACTTCCTCCGCTCAGCCTCGCGCAAGTTCGGGATCGGCTTCTGGAAGCCCGGCTCTGGGATCATCCATCAAGTGATCCTCGAAAACTACGCGTTTCCCGGCGGTCTCATGATCGGCGCGGACTCTCACACGCCGAACGCCGGCGGCCTGGGGATGCTGGCCATCGGGGTCGGCGGCGCTGACTGCGGCGAGGTGATGGGAGGGCTCGCGTGGGAGGTGCTCCAACCCAAGCTGGTCGGGGTGCATCTCACGGGGAAGCTCTCAGGCTGGACAGCGTCGAAGGATGTCATCACCTACCTCTGCGGCGCGCTCACCGTAAAAGGGGGGACCAACAAGATTGTGGAGTACTTCGGCCCTGGAGCGGAGTCGGTGAGCTGCACCGGGAAGGCCACCATCTGCAACATGGGGGCCGAGCTTGGCGCCACCACCTCGGTCTTCCCCTTTGATGACCGCATGGCCGCGTACCTGCGTGTCACAGACCGGGCCGAGCTGGCCGACCTCGCCGCGAAGCATCGAGAGTTCTTGGTGGCTGATCCTCAGGTGGCCGACGCGCCGAAGCAGTTCTTCGATGAGATCGTGGAGATCGACCTCTCACACCTCGAGCCCCACATTGTTGGCCCGCACTCGCCCGACCGCGCGCGCGGGGTTTCAAAACTCGCGGAGGAAGTCCGGGCGAACCGCTGGCCGGCCCGCCTGAGCGCCGCGCTCATCGGCTCCTGCACCAACTCCTCGTATGAGGACATGCGGCGGGCCGCTCACATCGCGGTGCAGGGAGTGAAGGCCGGGCTGAAGGCGAAGACATACTTCTTGATCACTCCAGGCTCCGAGATGATCAACCAAACGATCCGTCGCGACGGGATCACCAAGACCTTTGAGCAGATGGGAGGCGTGGTGCTCGCGAACGCCTGCGGGCCGTGCATCGGGCAGTGGAAGCGCGATGACGTGAAGAAGGATGAGACCAACTCGATTGTCTCCTCCTTCAACCGGAACTTCCCCGGCCGGAATGACGGGAGCGCCGCGACACTCTCGTTCCTCACCAGCCCTGAGATTGTCACGGCCATGGCGTTTGCCGGGACCTTGGAGTTTGATCCGGTCAACGGCACGCTGGACACTGCCGACGGGAAGAAGTTCCGCTTCACGCCACCCGAGGCTGAGGAGTTCCCCGCCGAGGGGTTCGTGCGCGGTCAGGAGGGGTATGAGGCTCCGGCCGAGGACGGCGACAGTGTCACGATCGAGATTCCTCCTGACAGCGAGCGGCTTCAGCTTCTCTCGCCGTTTCCCCGCTGGGACGGCAAGGATTTCATTGAGCTGCCGATCCTCATCAAGACCAAGGGGAAGACCACGACAGATCACATCTCGCCGGCGGGTCCGTGGCTCCGCTATCGCGGCCACCTCGATAGGATCAGCGACAACATGTTCTTGGGCGCGATGAACGCATTCACCGGCGAGGCCGGCAAAGGGATCGACGCGACCACCGGAGAGCAGGGCCTCCCGATCGCCCAGATCGCGCGTCGCTACAAGGCGACGGGGATCAGCTCGATCGTGATCGGCGACGAGAACTACGGCGAGGGCTCAAGCCGCGAGCACGCGGCCATGTCGCCGCGCTATCTGGGGGTGAAGGCCGTGATCGTGAAGAGCTTCGCGAGGATTCACGAGACGAATCTCAAGAAGCAAGGGATTCTCCCGCTGACGTTCGTGGTCCCCAAGGATTACGACCTGTTCGAAGAGAACGATCGCGTGAGTATCGTTGGCCTCCCTGATCTCGCGCCTGGGAAGCCCGTGCGCGTGATCGCCAAAAAGCCAGATGGTGGAACGGTTGAAATCAACGCAAACCACAGCTTGACGGAAGAGCAAGTAAGCTGGTTCAAGGCCGGGTCCGCGCTCAACGCGCTGAGGTAACAAATGCCCCTCGCCCTACCTCTCCCCTGAGGGAGAGCATAGAGATGGGGGAGACAGCGGGGTAATCACATGGCAGGCAAAGTGAAGATTCCACAGGGAGAGAAGATCAGGCTCGAGCACGGCAAGCTCCAGGTCCCCGACAATCCGATTGTTCCCTTTATCGAGGGCGACGGGACCGGGCCGGACATCTGGAGAGCTTCAGTTCGAGTGTTTGATGCCGCTGTGGCCCTCTCGTACGGTGGCCGGCGAAAGGTGGCCTGGTGCGAGGCGTACGCGGGAGAGAAGGCAAAGGCCGTGTACGGCGTGGAGTGCTCGCCGAACCTGCTTCCCCCCGAGACGCTGGATGTCGTGAGAGAGTATTTGGTGGCGATCAAGGGGCCGCTCACCACGCCGGTGGGGGCGGGGTTCAGGAGCCTGAACGTCACCATGCGTCAGGAGCTGGACCTCTATGTCTGTCTCCGCCCGGTCCGCTACTTCAAAGGGGTGCCATCACCCGTGAGGCGGCCCGAGCTCGTGGACATGGTCATCTTCAGGGAGAACACCGAGGACATCTACGCCGGGATCGAGTGGGACGCGAAAACGCCCGAGGCGCGGAAGGTCATCGCGTTTCTTCAGAAGGAGATGGAGGTCAAGAAGATCCGGTTCCCCGAAAGTTCCAGCATCGGGATCAAGCCGATCTCCATCGAGGGGTCTGAGCGGCTGGTGCGGGCGGCCATCCGCTACGCCCTTGAGCAGAACCGGAGGAACATCACGCTGGTCCACAAGGGGAACATCCAGAAGTACACGGAAGGCTCGTTCATGCGCTGGGGATATGCGCTGGCCAAGCGCGAGTTCTCAGACCGCGTGGTGAGCTGGGAAGAGTGCGGCGGCAACCCTCCGGCCGGGAAGATCATCATCAAGGACGCGATCACCGACGCCTTCCTCCAGCAGATCCTCACGCGCCCCAACGAGTTCGATGTGATCGCCACGACCAATTTGACCGGCGACTTGATCTCGGACGCGCTGGCGGCCCAGGTGGGCGGGATCGGGATCGCGCCGGGCGCGAACATCAACTATGACACGGGGCACGCGCTCTTCGAAGCCACCCACGGGACCGCGCCGAAGTACGCCGGCCAGGACAAGGTGAACCCCGGCTCTGTCATCCTGTCGGGAGAGATGATGTTCCGTCATCTCGGGTGGAACGAGGCGGCGGATCGGCTCATCGCCGGGCTCGAGAAGACGATTCAGCAGAAGGTGGTGACCTACGACTTCGCCCGACTCATGGACGGCGCGAAAGAGGTCAAGTGCTCAGAGTTTGGGAGCGCCATTATCAAAAACATGGAAGCTTTGTGAGCGACAGTCGTTCTATTAGAGAGGTTCGAGCGCCAGTTCCGCCGATGGACGCTCAGGGGCGCGGGCGTGGCGTTCTTCGTTCCAAGCGCGGGCTTTGCCCGCGCAAGTTTAGGGGGAGGTTCGGAAGGGGGATGTGCCCCCTCCGAGGATAAACATGGAGAGCCTGTGATGCGACCTAAGGTGACGGTGGTTGGAGCGGGAAATGTCGGCGCGTCTGTTGCCCAGTACATTGTCGAGAAGGAACTGGCTGATGTTGTTCTGACTGATGTGATCGACGGGCTGCCTCAAGGGAAAGCCCTGGACCTTCTGCAGACCGGGCCGGTTCACGGCTACGATTCCCGGCTCGCCGGGACGAACGACTATAAGGAGACCGCAGGCTCGGACATCGTGGTTATCACCGCGGGCTTGGCCCGCAAGCCGGGAATGAGCCGCGACGACCTCCTCTTCAAGAACGCGGAGATCATCAAAGGAGTGGTGGA
>DATEAO010000543.1:0-3826 GCA_035288345.1 Candidatus Methylomirabilota bacterium
GGCCGGGTGACCCGCTTCGAGTACGACGCGGCCGGCAATGTGAAAAAGATTTTCGACCCCGAGGGGAACACGCGGGAGTTTACTTATGACCCCGCGTTCAACAAGGTGACGAGCATCCTCGATCCGTTGAACAACCTCACCACCTTCGAATACGACGCCCAGGGAAATCTCACGGCCATCACCGACCCCGAGCAGAACCTCAAGCCGACGGCAGATCGCCTGAAGACGCGCATCAGTTATAACGCCGTCGGCCAGCCCGAGACCGTCACCGATCCTTTGGGGAATCCCACGACCTTTGGTTACAATGGCCAGGGGGACCTCGTGACGATCGCTGGTCCGCTCGGCAACACGACAACGCGCGAGTACGACAGCGTCTCGCGGTTCGTCCGCCAGACTGATCCGTTAGGGCAGATCACGGGCTTCCTCTACGATCCCCTCAACCGGATCGAACAGATTATTGACGCGGCGGCCGGCGTCACGCAGTTCAGCTACGACGCAAACGGCAACCTCCTCACCGTCACGGATGCGCGGAACAACACCATCACGCACGAGTACGACACCATGGATCGCCTCAGCCGCCGCGTCGACCAGCTCGCGGTGCCCGAGACCTTCGAATACGACGGGATGGGCAACCTCACCAGGCACACGGACCGCAAAGGGCAGGTGAGTACGTTCAGCTACGACGGTCTGAATCGTCGAGTCGGGGCAACCTACGCCGATAGCACCACGAGCTTTGTCTACGACGCCGGTGGCAGATTAATACGGGCGGTGGATTCAGTCGGCGGCGAGATCCTCAACAGCTACGACACTCTTGATCGCCTCCTGGCCCAGGCGACAACCCTCGGCACCGTGAGTTACGAATACGATCAACTCGGGCGTCGCCGCACCATGACCGCCCCCGGCCAACTCCCCGTCAGCTATACCTATGACGCCGCGAGTCGCCTGGTTCAAATCGTGCAAAACGCGCAGGTTGTGGACTTCCAATACGACGCCCTCGGACGCCGCACAAAATTGACACTCCCGAATCAGGTGAGCACCGAGTACCAGTACGACACCGCTTCGCGTCTCACCGCCCTGATCTACCGCAACGCCCTCGGGCCACTGGGCGACCTCACGTACGCCTACGATGCGACCGGCAACCGCACTGCAGTGGGCGGCAGCTTCGCAAGAACCTTGTTGCCGGATCCCGTTGTGTCGGCAACTTACGACGCCGCCAACCGCCAGCTTGCCTTCGGGAGTCGCACGCTTACGTATGATTTCAACGGGAACACCACGAACGATGGAATCAACACCTACACCTGGAACGCGCGGGATCAACTCACCGCCATCTCTGGCTCCGCGACGAGTTCGTTCCTCTACGACAGTTTGGGTCGTCGTGTCAGGAAGACTCTTGGTACGGCGGTGACCGAGTTCCTGTATGACGGTTTCGATGTCGTCCAGGAGCTGGCGGGGGGCGCGCCGGTGAATTACCTCCGCAGTCTCACGATCGACGAAGCGCTCGGGCGAGGCAGTGAGTTTTATCTGGCTGATGCGCTTGGCTCAAGCGTGGCGCTAGCCGATCCGAGCGGCGCGCTTATGACGCAGTACACCGCCGAGCCCTTCGGGCGCACCACCGCCGCTGGCGCCGCCTCGACGAATCCGGTTCAGTGGAGTGGCCGTGAGCACGATGAGTCGACGGGCCTCTACTTTCTGAGAGCGCGATATTATCATCCACAGCTACAACGATTTGTGTCTGAAGACCCATGGGGACTTGCTGCAGGAGATGTTAATTTTTATGCCTATGTTGCTAATAATCCTGTGACATTGAAGGACCCACTGGGTTTGTGGTCTCGTACCATGCACGCAAATATGACCCGTAATACAATGCGGGCAGCGGGGGAATTCAGTGAGCGAGATATCCAAATTGTAGTGGACGCCAATCTGGCGCTGGATAACTGGAGATCAGCATTTGACCCTGACGATCCACAACATTATATGCCTGGTACGGCTGAAGCTGCGGAACGTTTTATCGCGGATCGGATGAGACAGGCATTGGAAGCCGGTGGCCGGGATCAGGCGCTGAAAGCGCTCGGGGAAGCCCTTCACACCATTCAGGACAAATGGGCCCACGGCGAAACCGATGTTCCGGGTACGATCTGGCAACACATTCTAGGGCGGCTAGGCTTGGGAAGAGATCCCGACGATCCTGCTCAGAATGAGGTGGGAGCGATACGGGCACAGCAAGACACAGAACGGTTGCTTCGAGATTTTCAACGTGGACGTGGATCGAAAAAGCGGTAACTTTGGCTTTAGTTGTTGGGGAAAGGTGAAGACAGTCGTCTTCATTGGTTCAGGGTTCGCTCTTCTCCTGATTATGTCTGGCCTGGCGATTAGCGGGGAAATTCAACGTGAACCCTTAGACCGACTCTGGGAAGAGCACATGCTTAGTGGCACTTCAGCTGTCTACTCGAATGGAGAGCCGATCAAACATACGACCGATCTTGCTAATGAGTCGAATACGGGTATGCCATTTTCGGCTGCCTTCACTAAGCGTGGGATCAAAATTGGCGATTTTCGTGAAAGGCACTTTCTGCTCCTCTGGGTCGGGGGAGGCTGGGGGCTCGATGGCGGCTTGCTCGGCAAGATTGAAGAGAGAACTTCAACCATTGAACTCTATGGGAAACAGGTTACACGACGGGAGCCTTCCTTCATCCTTAATCTCCAGGCTATTCATAACCCGGAGGAAGAGTACTCCTTTGAATTCTTTCTTCTTCGCCGTAAGAACGGTGCATCTAGAGCAACCGTCATCAAGAAATGGGTCATTGGTCACGGCCAGCTTGAACGGTCACCAGGTGGGACGGTAGGGGACGCTCGCGGATTTCTTCAGTATGATCCTGCGACCAAGATTGCAACCGTGACCCTGAAAGGACTCGAGCGGCTCTTTGTCGAAGAGCGCATCGATTTATCCAAGATGCTAAGCGAATAGTGTTTGATTGGGGGTCTAGCTTTGATCAGGCTGTTGAAAAACTCGCTGCAAAATTCGGCGTCGGAGTGCGCCGAGGATGCTACGATGCCTCTAAATCGAGAGCAAGGAGGCATCATGCTTGGCGAGCAGACTCGAGAAGAACCCCTCTTTTATTTCCTCCGCGTGGATGAGCTGATCCGGCCCGATCACATCCTCCGCTTGATTGACCGATACGTCGACTTCGCCTTCATTCGGCCCAAAGTCAAGCCACTCTATAGCCACACCGGCCGGCCCTCGGTTGATCCTGAGGTCATGCTGCGCATGCTCTTGGTGGGCTACCTCTTTGGGATCACCTCCGAGCGGCGGCTCTGTGACGAGGTGCAGATGCACCTCGGGTACCGGTGGTTCGTGGGGCTCTCGCTCCACGATCCGGTGCCCGATCACTCAACGTTCTCCAAGAATCGGCACGGGCGGTTCCAAGAGAGCGGGGTGTATCAGGAGATGTTTGCTGCCTATCCCCCTTGTCGACGGGTTGAGGGCACACACAGAGGATTCCCGTTGCGACGCAGCTCCTCTTCTCGAATCTCCAAGGATTATGACTCAGTCACCTATCCGTGCTCAGGGCACACTATAGCGTGGGAGCCGGCCGCGCACTCAGGCTTCTCGACCCTCGCGGCGGTTAGGCCGGGGGCATGACCCCACGGCGCTGGCCGGCTGTCCCCGTCACCATCGGTCGAAACGCCTCCCGCTTCGTGAGCATCGCGTAGATCGTCTTGAGCATGGCCCGGGCGACGGCCACGCGCCCGGTATTCGCGCCGTGCTTGCAGGCCACGCGCGTGTAGAGGCTGCGGAACTGGGGGGCGCCGCGGATGGCGTGCACGG
>DATEAO010000544.1:0-2549 GCA_035288345.1 Candidatus Methylomirabilota bacterium
ATAGAAGTTGTCGGCGGGAACCAGCGCCTCCAGATTGGTCTCGGTGAACAGCTTGAACCGTTTGGAACGATGGCCCATCATCTGGCGGCTCCTCGACTATTTGTTTAGGCGAGTATACCATCAGACTTTTTCAACAGCCTCAGTCCTTTGACTGCTTTAGGGAGCGCCAGGTCGAGGGCGATGGGCCGGTCCCGGCCGCCGACAAGGCCGAGTTGCGCTGACGACTAGACACCCTCGACGAGGAGCTAAACACCTATCTGGCCCGCGAGTACGGTGTGGACCGCGAGAATAATCACGCATTTGTGAAGTGGAAGGCCGCCCACCAGCCGTTTCACTGGTTCGTCCAGTTCTACGGCATCATGAGCAACGGCGGATTTGATGTCATCATCGGTAACCCTCCCTATGTGGAGTACAGCAAGGTGCGACGTGCGTACCAAGTGAGGGACTTCGCGACGGAATCGTGTGGCAATCTCTACGCAATGTGCGCCGAGCGAAGTGTGAAGCTCTTGGGCAATAGCTGCCGCTTTGGCTTCATCGTTCAAGCCCCCATTGTCTCCACGCAGAGGATGGCCGCCGTTCGCAGCCTTATGACCGAAAACTCAGACATATTGCTGTACTCAACGTACGACGACAGACCCAGCAAGCTCTTCGACGGCATGCACCACTGTCGCCTTGCAATCGTCCTCCTACGTAGCCACGAGAGGCGAAGTTCGTGTCACGTCTTTACGACGCGATACCACAAGTGGTACCTCGAAGAACGCCCGAATCTGTTTCCCATGGGCAGCTACTTCGAGTTACCTGGAGACGCGGGAGGCGATCTTGTCCCGAAGTTCCGCTGTGAAATCGAACGTAGCGCCCTTCGGAAGCTCTCAGGACGAAAGCAGAGCATCGGCCATTTGATTAGCGCTGTCCAGACAGACCATCGCATCTACTACAAGATCACCGGGGTAGGTCACTGGTTTACATTCACTACGAAGCCGCCAGAATTCTGGCGTGATGGGGTCGAGGGAGGTTCAACACGTGAGAACAGCGTCTCGTTCCGTTCGGCATTGCTGCGGGACACGGTGTTCTGCTGCCTGTGGAGCACGTTGCACTACTGGGTTTATCAGGCGCGAACCAACTGTCGCGACTTCAACCCTTCGGATCTGCAGTACTTACCGCTCCCCGAAGCTATAGCGAACGGCCTTCCCGAGTTGGGAGAACTCGCGAGGCGAACCGACGAGTGCCTTGAGGAAAATTCTAAGGTTGGCACTGCCAGCTACTCGGTTGGAGGAGGCGTTCAGTACGAGAGATTTCGTCCAAAGCTCGCAAAGCCCATCATCGACGACATCGACACCGTCCTGGCCCGCCACTACGGTTTCAGCGAGGAGGAGCTGGATTTCCTCATCAACTACGACATCAAGTACCGGATGGGAGGTGGCGCCGAGGACGAAGATGAATGAGCCTCGCGCAACCGGTCGCCCTCTAGCGCGGGCGGCCAGCACGGATGGCCGGAGAGAGTGTCACCTGGGTATTGGTCGTACAATGGACAATCGGTGAGACTGGTAACAGCTCCGGCACTCCGGTAGTCCGGACTAGAAGAGGGCTGTGCAGTTTGGGCTAATGCCGCGAGACTAAGGCGATGCGAGAAGAAAGAACCGAAGAAGAACAGCTTGCCGACGAGGCGCTGATCCTCGCTCTGTACCATCTGGTGCAGAACCGGACGGGCGAGGGGGCTGTCGGCGACCGGTTGAAGGCGATGAAACTTGTGTTCCTCGCCAACTATGCCATGTTCTCCGAGCGGATGAAGGGGTTCAACTGCACGTTCTATCGCTGGGAGTACGGGCCCATGTCCAACGACGTGTATGCCGCCTGGGATCAGCTCAAGCGGGCAGGCCTCCTTGATGAGGAGGAATGCATCTCGGTCACCGCGCGCGGCGCCGGTCTGGCATCCGCGTTTATCGGGGACGTGCTCGAACGCGAGGAGAACCGCCCGTTCTTGCGATTCCTTGACGACACTGCGCGGCAATGGGGGAGAAAGTCGCGATCGACCATTCTCACTTCCATCTACAACATGGAAGTCGCGCCTCTGGGGGAATTCCGGGCCAGCCGGATTCGGGATATGCCACTAACGGCCCATTTGACGGAAGCCCTGGACTCTGGGGACGCCAACGCGACCCTACACATCGAGCCAGGCTGGATGGAAACGCTTGCTCTGGCTCTTAACCCGGAATCCACTCGGAGCATCGAGCGCGGGGCCGATGATGCACGGGCCGGACGAGTGGTCCGCGGCGATGCGGTATGGGACGCTTTTGAGTCCCCCGCCGTATAACGCGGTTTACACAGCGGAATTCCTGCAACGGCTCGAAAGCCGCGAATTTCGTGCGATGGCGACCGTGATCAGAGAGAAGTGCACGCTCATCCTCGCGCATCCTTATGAGGCTTGCCGATCCGAACGGCTGAAGCACGAATGGTCCGGCAAGCGTAGTGGTCACGTTGATCGAGCCGTTCCTTTGATCTACACGATCTGTGAGGAGTGCCGAAAACTGGGCGACCAAGAGCTCAACAAC
>DATEAO010000545.1:0-5636 GCA_035288345.1 Candidatus Methylomirabilota bacterium
AAGGCGTTCTGTTTGCCGTAGTGATAAACCAGCACGCCGTGACCGCCGTCGAGCGTGCCCTTCGATACCGCATCGAGCAGGCCGAAGGCCGGCACCACCGCGCCCGCGGGCAGCACCTCGATCTTGAGGTCGCCGCCGGTCAGGTCGTTGACCTTCTTGGCGAAGTCGAGAGCGAACTCGTGGAAGATGTCCTTGGTAGGCCAGGTGCTCTGCCAGCGCATTGAGATCGGCCCCTGAGCCTTGACGACCGCAGGGAAGCCAAGCGTCGCCGCGCCCCCGGCCACGACGGCGGCTTTAAGCAGATGCCGGCGGGAAACCTTCTTTGCGCCTTCTTCTAGCTGATCCGTCCCCTGAGCCATAGTTCTCCCCCTTTTCTGATGATGGCCCGCTTCGAGGTGCAACGGGGGCACAAGACCCCCAGAATTCACGGTAGCTCGCGGGGCTAACGGTAAAAGGCAATTGCATGGATTGTCAAGCCCTTTTTCGACTGGCAGGCTGTTGAAAAACGCCCATCTGCGGCGAAGGCTTTCTTCGGAGGGGGACACGTCCCCCTTCCGAACCTCCCCCAACTTGCGCGAGCGAAGCCCGCGCTCTAAGGGAAAATTCGGTCGCTCGTCGTTGCAACGTACATCTAAGTACGTCTCACTCCTCGCTTCCTCGCCGCCTTGCATCTGGACCTTTTTGAACAGCCTGCACTCTACCACAGCCTGCTAGAGAGGAACCCGAACCGCCATCGCGCGAGGAGAAGCATGGCGGCCAAAGGAGTTGTGACCGCGAGCCAGCCTGGCTTGATCTCAAGCCAGAGATCCACGGAAAGGATGATCCCGCCACCCACGCATGCGATCCAGAGAAAGAAACCGGTGAATCGCTGCAGCCAGAGCTGCCACCCCCAGAGGCGAGCGGTCAACGCCAGACTGCTCCCGACACTGTCGAGGAGCACGTCGAGCGCGTTCCCCCCGCGAACGCCGGTCCAGGCCTGATGGGTCTCGTCAAGCACCGCGTAGGCTGCAGAGATGGTAAAAGCCCACCAGGCCGAGCGCGCAGACGCCCACTGCGCTCCCCCATGGAAGGCGCGATACCAGAGCAGAGCGAGAATCGCATACTCAATCAGGTGGCCTAGCTTGCGGATAAGAGCGTGAGCCAGGAGAAGCGTCTCAGGGGCAGCTCCTGGAAGGATGGCCCGGAATATCGGGGTCAGCGCGCGCGCCGTGTTGAACTCGCTGAGGAACGCTTCGGACCCGAGAAAGACCAGCCCCATCCATAGAATCGGTGGGAGCCAGAAACGGAGCCGCATGACTCCTTCTAGCACAACCGGTGAAGAGTGAAAAGTGAAGAGTGAAGTTCGGGAAAGCGTGATTGCTGATCGCTGGCCGCTGAACGCTCTTCGGAAGTTGACAAGCGTTCTCCGCGTTCCTATGATGGCGCCGTGGTCGCCACTTCTCTGCGCCAACTTCTTGACGATCTGCTGACCTCTCCCGGCATCGGGGAATCACGCACTCGATATTTCGACGCCCGGCCCGCTCGCACTGCTCACTTTCCCTCATGGCTCGACCCGAGGATCGTTGATGCGCTTCGCGCGCGAGGAGTCAACGAGCTCTACTCCCATCAGGCCCAGGCGCTCGAGGCGATCGCAAAAGGAAACCACCTCGTCGTCGTGACTCCCACGGCCTCAGGGAAGACGCTCTGCTATAACCTGCCGATCCTCCACACGCTGATTCACGACCCTGAGGCCCGCGCGCTCTATCTCTTCCCGACGAAAGCCCTGGCTCAAGACCAGCTTGCCGAGCTGAACGCCCTCTCCAAGTCGCTCCCGGCCCTTCGGATGTTCACCTACGATGGCGACACCCCCCAGGATGCGCGCCGCTCGATCCGGGCGCGCGCGAACGTGGTCCTCACCAACCCCGACATGTTGCATTCGGGGATTCTCCCACATCACACGAAGTGGCTGTCGCTCTTCGAGAACCTCCGCTACGTGGTGATCGACGAGCTGCACGCCTACCGTGGTGTCTTCGGGAGCCACCTTGCGAATGTGCTGAGGCGGCTCAAGCGGCTTTGCCGCTACTACGGCTCAAATCCGCAGTTCATCATGGCGTCGGCCACGATCGCCAACCCGCGCGACTTGGCCGAGCGGCTCACCGGAGAGCCGGTCGAGGAGTTGACCGAGAGCGGCGCGCCGACCGGAGAGAAGCTCATCATTCTCTACAACCCGCCCGTGGTGAACCCTGAGCTGGGTATCCGAGCGCCGTACCTGATAGAGGCCGCCAGGCTCGCGATCCGATTCCTGAAAGAGCAGGTGCCCACGATCGTCTTTGCCCAGAGCCGGCTCGCCGCCGAGGTGCTGCTCTCGACGATCAAATCCGCGGTCGAAGCGAAACCGGGTGATGCTGGCCTGGTGCGGGGCTACCGCGGTGGCTATCTTCCGGGGCGTCGCCGCGAGATCGAGCGCGGCCTGCGCGAGGGGGAGGTGCTCGGCGTGGTCTCGACTAATGCGCTCGAGTTGGGGGTGGACATCGGTCACCTGGACGTGGCGATCCTCTCAGGCTACCCGGGGACGATCGCCTCGATGTGGCAGCAGGCCGGGCGCGCCGGCCGACGAAACGAGCTGGCCGCGGCGATCCTCGTGGCGTCCAGCGCCCCGCTCGACCAGTTCATGGTTGAGAACGCTGACTACCTCTTCGGCTCACCACCCGAGCACGCGCTGATCAACCCCGACAACCCGTACATCCTGATCGATCACCTGAAGTGCGCGGCGTTCGAGCTGCCGTTCTCGGCAGGCGAGCGCTTCGGCGAGGCGGTGATCGACCGCGAGGTCCGCGCGCTGACAGAGGAAGGGCTCCTGCACGAAGCGGGCGGCCGCTACCACTGGACCTCGGAGACCTACCCGGCCGACCACCTCTCGCTCCGCACGGTCACGACGGACAACTTCCTGGTGATCGACACGACCGCCCGCGACGCGCGGGAGAAGAAGGGGCGGAAGGTCATCGCCGAGGTGGACTGGAAGGGCGCCTTCCAGATGATCTATCCGAAGGCGATCTACCTGATCGAGGGCGAGCAGTTCGAGGTGCAGGAGCTTCACTTCAGGGAAGACGAGGAGAAGGTGGCTTACGTCAAGCGCGTCTCGGTCGATTACTTCACCGACGCGATCAGCGCGAAGGGGATCTGGCTGCTCGAGCGCTTTGACCGGACCCCCGCGGCCGAGGTCGAGCACGCGCGCGGCGAGGTGCTGGTGGCTGAGAAGGTGGTGGGGTTCAAGAAGATCAAGTTCCAGACCATGGAGAACGTGGGATCGGGCGAGGTCGAGCTGCCTCAGCAAGAGATGCAGACGAGCGCATACTGGATCACGATCGGCCAAACGCTGCTCGAGCGGATCTCGTCGAGCCGCGACGAGCTGATCGACGGCCTGCGGGGCGTCAGTTATCTGCTTCACCAGCTCGCCCCGGTCTTCTTGATGTGTGACGTGCGCGACCTCGGCTCCTGGCTCGGCGAGGAGACGCCGGTGGGTGAGGAGCGTCGGGTCCGGACCGTGAGGGAGATCCGCCAAGCGCTCCTCGAGCTGCCCCACTTCTCGCCCACGATCTATCTCTACGACAGCCACCCGGGAGGGATCGGGCTCGCTGAAAAGCTCTACACGCTGTATCCCGACCTGATCCGTCACGCGCTCACGCGGCTCCGAGAGTGCTCGTGCCAGCTCGGCTGCCCCTCGTGCGTGGGGCCGGTCAACGAGGTTGGGCGGAAGGCGAAAGCTGTCGCTCGCGCCCTCCTTGAGCGCGTGAAGCGTGAAGAGTGAAGCGTGAAACGTGAAGAGAAAGCGGGGCGCGGGCGTGCCCTTGACATCCGATGTCAAGGGCCGGGTGCCCGCGCCGATGATGTCCGCCAGGTCATCAAGCTGGTCGAGGCGCGGCGCGTCTACGGGAGGCCCCACCATCAGCAGAAGACGCTGGCTGAGCTGGTGCGCGGCTCCTACCAAGAAACAGACTTCGGAACCGTGCTCGTCGCATCCCGGCGATTCCCCCCAAGCTACCGTCACGGACTGTTGCCGATCGGCAGTGTGCTGGAGAAGCCGCTCCACCCTCTTGCTGCCGCGGCTGGCTCGCAATCAGGGAAGGAGCTGAGGGCAGATCGTCTCCTCTATGTTGACACCGAGACCACCGGGCTCATGATGGGGACCGGAACCTATGCGTTCCTCATCGGCGTGGGCTTCTTCGATGACGATGGGTTCACTCTTCGCCAGTACTTCATGGAGGACCTCGATCAGGAACCCGCGCTCATCGCCGCGTTCGACGAGCTGCTGCCACGCTTCGACGGCATCGTGGCGTACAACGGCCGCGCGTTCGATTTTCCCATCCTGGAAACCCGCTTCATCCTCTCGCGCCGCCGCCTCCCAGGTCACATCGAGTACCTCGACCTCCTGAGGACTTCTCGCGCGCTCTGGAAGGACCATCTCCCCGATTACAGGCTGACGACAATCGAAGCCGAGGTGCTCGGCTATCGAAGGGAAGCCGATGACCTCCAGGGCTGGATGATCCCCCACATCTACTTCACCTGGCTCCGGCAGCGCCGCCCAGAGCCGATCGCCGGCGTCTTCGCTCGCAACGTTGACGATGTGCTCTCGCTGGTCGCACTCGCGGGGTGGCAAGCCGCGCTCTTCCACGATCCATACTCATTCGATCTTGCGCCACCCGAATGGAGCGGGCTCGGCAGGCTTTGGGAGCCGTTCTCGTGGGAGCGCAGCCGCGCCTGCTATCAGGAAGCGCTCAACGCGGGATTGAAGGGCGAGCTCTGGCAGCGCCTCGCCAAGCGCCTCGCCTCCATCGAGAAACGGCGGGGGAACTGGGGAGAAGCCAGAAAGTTCTGGGAGGAGTGCATCGCGGCCGATGAGCGCTTCGATCCCCAGCCCTGGGAGGAACTCGCCAAGCACTATGAGCATCGGGCCAAAGAGTATACCCGAGCGAGAGAGTTCGTTCTGACCGCCCTGGATCGCGCTCTGGAATGCCAGGCCCGCGAAGCGATCCTCGCTCGCCTCCAGCACCGCCTCACCCGCCTCAATAATAAATGTGAAGCGTGAAGTGTGAAAAGTGAAGCGTGAAAAGATGAAGCGATGAACTTCTGTGTCGCTGTGGGAAGTTTGGAGGTTGGGATGGGAGGCGGATATGATAGGAGTGTTGGATTTGAAGGAGGCGAGGTTCAGATGACTCGGTGGGTGGGATCTGGATGGTTGGTCGTTCTTCTTCTGATTGCCCTGATCACCCCTCGCGATGCTCTCGCCCAGATGTATCGCTGGGTCGATGATCGCGGTGGGGTGCACTACACGGAGGGAATTGACAGTATCCCGCCTCAGTACCGGCAGGCGGCACAACCCCTCCCGTACCCGCGCTTTGCTCCATCTGCCCCTGAAGCGCCGCAGAAGGACCTTCCCAAAGGTGGGGCCAAAATCTCGTTCCAACCAGGGTCGCAGATACTTGTAAGAGCGCACGTCAATGGCAAGGGGCCGTTGACGTTGATCCTTGACACCGGTGCTGACACAACGCTGATCTCGCCGCTCGCGCTCTGGAAGGTCGGGGTCTCCACCATCTACGCTCCACGTGGCGAGATTCAAGGAGCCACGGGCAAAGCATCAGTTGGCGCGGTGAGGGTTG
>DATEAO010000546.1:0-2772 GCA_035288345.1 Candidatus Methylomirabilota bacterium
CTCCAGGCCCACGTGCGCCTCCGCTACCAGGGGGAGATCATCGAGACGACGGTGGGGCGGGTCTTTTTGAACGAGATCGCGCCCGAGCCGCTCCGCTTCGTGAACCGCGAGCTGAAAAAGAAGGAGATCGTCGTGCTCGTGGGCGACTGCTACCGGCGGCTCGGCAACGAGGCGTCGGTTCAGTTCCTGGACGAGCTGAAGGACCTCGGGTTCCGGTACGCCACCCTCTCGGGGCTCTCGATCGGGATCGAGGACATGCACATTCCGTCGTCCAAGGAGCGGCTGATCGAGGACGCGCGGAGCCAGGTCATCGAGGTGTCGCAGCAGTACCAGGACGGCGTCATCACCAACGGCGAGCGCTACAACAAGGTTGTCGACATCTGGGCCCACGTCACCGAGCAGATCGCCGACGAGATGTTCCGCGAGCTCGAGAGCGGGGAGCGGGGCGGCGAGTTCAACCCCATCTATATGATGGCGGACTCTGGCGCGAGAGGGTCGAAGCAGCAGATCCGTCAGCTCGCCGGGATGCGCGGGCTGATGGCCAAGCCCTCGGGCGAGATCATCGAGACCCAGATCACGTCGAACTTCAGAGAAGGGCTCACGGTCTTGGAGTACTTCACCTCGACCCACGGCGCGCGCAAGGGGTTGGCGGACACCGCGCTGAAGACCGCTGACTCCGGGTACCTCACGCGCCGCCTGGTCGATGTCGCCCAGGACGTGATCGTGAGCGAGTACGACTGCCGGACCGTGAAGTACATCGACGTCACGCCGCTGGTCGAAGGCGGTGAGATCATTCAGTCGCTGCGGGACCGCGTGCTCGGCCGTGTCGCGTCTGAAGACATTCGGGACCCGTTCACCGGTGAGATCATCGCCCAGGCCAACACCGAGATCAACGAGGAGATCGCGCAGAAGATCGAGGATTCCGGCCTCGAGAAAGTAAAGATCCGCTCGGTCCTGACCTGCGAGGCCAAGCGCGGGGTCTGCATCATGTGCTACGGCAGAAACCTTGCGAACAGCCGGCTGGTCGAGCCGGGGGAGGCCGTGGGGATCATCGCGGCCCAGTCGATCGGTGAGCCCGGGACGCAGCTCACGATGCGGACCTTCCACATCGGCGGCACGGCCAGCCGGGTGGTGGAGGCCTCGAAGCACGAGGCGAAGAACGCCGGGATCGTGAAGTTCGTCAACCTCAGAACGGTCGTGAACCGCGACGGCGAGCTGGTGGTCATGAACCGGAACGGCGAGATCGTGATCGTTGATGAGAAGGGGCGCGAGAAGGAGCGCTATCCGGTGGTGGCCGGCGCACGGCTGAAGGCCAAAGAGGGCAAGCGCGCTCAACAGGGGCAGATCCTGGTCGAGTGGGACCTCTTTACCACCCCGATCCTGACCGAGGTCTCGGGCAGGCTGACCTACCGCGACATCGTCGAGGGCGTGACCGTGCGTGAAGAGATCGACGAGGTCACGGGTCTGGCGCGAAAAGTGATCATCGAGGACCAGGAGGGGAAGCTTCAGCCTCGCGTCTCGATCAAGGACGGGAAAGGAAATACGATCGCGAGAAACCTGCTGCCGGTCGGCGCGCATCTTCTCGTGCCTGACGAGAGCGAGGTGTATGCCGGCGACATCATCGCGAAGATCCCCCGGGAGACCACAAAAACCAAGGACATCACGGGAGGGTTGCCGCGCGTGGCTGAGCTGTTCGAGGCGCGCAAGCCGAAGGAGCAGGCCGTGATCACGGAAATTGATGGGAGCGTAGAATTCGCTGGCTTTGTGAAGGGGATGCGGAAGATCGTCATCCGCGCCGACAACGGCGAGATCAAAGAGTACCTGATCCCGCGCGGCAAGCACATCTCCGTCCACGAGGGCGACCGCGTGAAAGCCGGCGAGGCGCTCATGGATGGCTCGCCAAACCCGCACGACTACCTGGCCGTGCTCGGCGACCGTGAGCTCCAGCGCTACCTGGTGAACGAGGTTCAGGAAGTCTACCGCCTCCAGGGAGTGACGATCAACGACAAGCACATCGAGGTGATCGTGCGCCAGATGCTGAGGCGCGTGCGGATCGAGGAGGTCGGTGATACAGACTTTGTCGTCGGCGAGCTGGTGGATAAGTTCGCCTTCCAGGAAGAAAATGAAACGGTGCTGGCTCAGGGCAAGCGTCCGGCCACGGCCCAGCCCGTGCTGCTCGGGATCACCAAAGCGTCGCTCTCCACCGACAGCTTTATCTCCGCGGCGTCGTTCCAGGAGACCACGCGGGTCCTTACCGAAGCCGCGATTTGCGGGAAGGTGGATGAGCTGAGAGGCCTCAAAGAAAACGTGATCGTTGGACGGCTCATCCCCGCCGGGACCGGTCTCAGCCACTATCTCAAGGCCGAGGTGGTGACGCAGGCGCCCGAAGAGGCCCCGGCTCCGGAAGCCGCAGCCGCTGCTGAAGCTGCCGATGACCTCGCAGCGGCGGGGTAGTTGCTTGGTACTCACTTGTGCCGTGGGGAGAAGCGAGCAGCCCAAGGCCCGAGGGAGGAGCCAACCGGAGCGTACGTGGTTGTACGTGAGGATTGGCGACGACTGAGAACGCCGGGATGCGACGCTTATCGGCGCTGAGCTAGATTGCTTGTTCGCCCAACCCTTGACCGGCCGGTCAAGGGCACGTTTCTGTCGGACTTTGGTTAACGCCCACTCGTGCCGTGGCGAGAAGCGAGCAGCCCAAGGCCCGAGGGAGGAGCCAACCGGAGCGTACTCAGTTGTACGTGAGGATTGGCGACGACTGAGAACGCCGTATGG
>DATEAO010000547.1:0-3174 GCA_035288345.1 Candidatus Methylomirabilota bacterium
ACACGACTCAGACCGTTCTCGTGCTGCGCATTGTCCATCGCCGCGAAGCCTATCGTTAGGCCGTGGCATACGTCCTATGCCGGTCATCGGCTCCAGCGGTACTGGCCGAGGCCGAAGGTGCAGCCCTTGCCGACGTGGGTCCACTAGGGCGGTTTACCCCTCGTGATCGGCGCGAAAGCCGATGCCGCGGCGCTTCGGCGTGGGCGGCTGCATGAGCGCGCGGATGGCATCGAACACTACTTTGAACTGGGTGTCGTACTTCTTCTCAAGGGCGTCGAGCTTTCGGGCGAGGTCCGCATGAGACGCGAGCATCTGGCGCAGCTTTACGAAGGCGCGCATGATCTCGATGTTGACCAGCACCGCGCGGCGGCTGTGCAGGACGCTTGAGAGCATGGCCACGCCCTGCTCGGTGAACGCGTGCGGAAGATAGCGCCTGCCGCCCCAACTTGAGGTGCCAATTTGTGACCTCAAGTTTGAGGTGCCGTTTTGGTACCTCAAGTTGTCCGCTTCCTCGGCGGTGAGCTGGAACATGAAGTCGCCGGGGAATCTCTCCCGATTGCGCTTCACGGCCCGATTGAGCATCTTTGTCTCGACCCCGTAGAGCTCGGCAAGGTCTCTGTCCAACATCACCTTTTGCCCGCGCAGAAGGAGGATGCGCCTCTCGACCTGCTCGACGAGCACGACCGGCCGCTTACCCGCCATACCTTAACTCCTTCAGGTTGGTCTCCGCGCCTGCTTGCCAGTCATATCGCTTTGTTCGTAAACAGACCGTTTAAGGTCGCAAATTGTGACCTTAAAGACTTGCTCTCCTCCTCGAGCTGAAACATGATATCCGAAGGAAAACGGTCCTTGCTCCGCGTCAGTTTGAAGTCGCAATATGCGACTTCAAGTACACGGTCTGCGCTTCTCCTCTCCCTCATCTTATTGACCCTCGTGACATCCGGGGTCACTTTTGCTGGAGGATCTTTCGGGCCTCGTCCCGCACCTTGGCCCTCAGCGACATTGGGCTGAGCACGCGGGCGCCGTTCCCGAAGCTCAAGATCCAGCCGACCAGCTCGCGAGTATCGGCGACTTGGAGGGTCATCTTTAAACGGCCATCTTTGAGCGGAGTCGCCTGCTGGCTCGAGTGCCAGATCCGGTCCTTGACCCAGGCCGCCGTGGCTTTTCCGAAAACCAGCTCTACAGTGATGCGATTGCCCCTCATGATGACCAGGGCATCCTCCACGTAGGCGTCTACATCGAAGCCGAGCGGTATTTGATAGGCATGGTTGGTGAGGGTGAGCGACTTGATGCGGTCGACGGCAAAGAGGCGGACCTCCCCGCGCCGGTGGTCGTAGGCGATGAGGTAGAGCGCTCCCCCCGCATACCAGAGACGGTGAGGATCGACTTCGCGCCGGGTGGTCTTGTTCCGCGAGGCCGAGTAGTAGCGCATCTGAATGGTGCGGTGCTGATCGATGGCGCGGGCAAGCCGATCGATGGTCTCCCGGTGCTGCCGGTATTTCTTGTGCGGCCCCAGACCGATAGAAAAGAGATCTTGCATCTGGCGGCTGAAGTCCTGCGCCTGTGACGGCAGTGCAGCCGCAGCCTTGTTCAGGGCGGACGCAAGAGAGGCGTGGATCTGCGTCCCTTCCAGGGGCTTGAGCAGGTGATGGCTGAAGGTGAGGGCAATCAGCTCGGTGGGAGAGAACTTGAGCGCGGGAAGTTGACGGTAGCCCTCCATCACCTTCCAACGGGTCTGCCCATCTTCGCGCTCCGTCACGAGAGGGTAGATCGTCCCTAAGGCATCGAGGTCCCTGCGGATCGTGCGGAGGTGCTTGGGATGATCATCGGGCACGGAGTCGGCAAGCTCCTGAAGCGTCATCCCCCGTGAGGATTCGAGCTGCCGGAGCAGATACCACTGACGGGTGACCTGATCGTTCCGTGGCACGGGCCCTCCCCACAACACGAGAATCAGGAAAGGAGCGTGTGCGGCCCATGGTAGGGCCTCTGCGAGAAAACTGCAACGCTCTTTTCCACTCCCCAAAGGCGGGTCGCGCTCTCACAAGGCCTCCCCCCCGGTGATCAAACGCGTTGACAGTCAAACACGCTTGCCCAGGCAGCAGTGCTTGTACTTTCGGCCAGAGCCGCAGGGGCACGGATCGTTTCGCCCGACTTTGGGACTGGCTCGACGTAACGTGACGGCAGGCCGGAACAATCCGTCTGGATCGCCGTAGCGATCGGCCAGTCTCAATGCCTCGGCGAGAAGGACGGCTTTCCCTGCGCCGACACTCTCGGCGCCCTGCTCGATGAGCCAGCGACAGGTCAGGAGTTGGACCTTCATCTCATCTCGCTCGTCGCGCCAAGCCGCACGCTCCGCCGGGTCTGACGGCTCGCCTTCAGCGTGCTGCTCCCACTCGTCAGCTTCTACCTCGTCGAGAAGATCGAAGAGGTCCTCAATGCCCTCCTCCCGAGCCAGATTGAGGACGTCGAGCTGATATCTCGCGACGTTGAGGGCCGTCTCCGGGCAAGCGGGAACGCCGGTGGGAAGCTGGATCGGCTCGCCGCAGTCGTCGCAGAGTTCGAGGGGCGCGGGGCGGTCCGGCAGATCCGTGGTGATCTCCTCCAGCGCCCGGACGGGAACAACGGGACGCGTGCGCGTCACTCCCGCCCTCTCGTGAACGGTGGCGATGACCCCGATCCACCCGATATCGAAGGTGCCCAGGTGGGCCAGTGTGCGGTAGCGAAGCCGCCAGTCCATTGTCCAGAGGGGTTCAGCTTGGTCTCCCCAGTGGAGCCGCCTGATTGTGTCTTCAAACTCCATCCGCTGCCACGGCTCGCCGGTCTGATACGCCTCGTAAAGGGAAGCAATCGCCCCGGGCCGGCCGTGATCAGCGAGCGCCATCGCCACGACATCACCGAGGCTCCGGTCTCGTTCGAGGGCGCCCAGCAGCGTGGCAAAGGCTCGGTCGTCCTGGATCCAGCCAAGGCTCGCGTATGCGTAGAGGCGCTCGAGATCACCCCCTTTTGTGACGACCTCAAGCAGCATCGGAACCGCGGGCGGACCGATCTTCGCCAACCCCTCGGCTGAGGCGATCGCGTGAGGGAGGAACCAGGTTCGGCGCATCTGGGTCACGAGCGGCTCGACTCCAGCCGGGTCTCGCAGCTCCCCGAAGAGGATGATCGGCCCGAGGCGCT
>DATEAO010000548.1:0-3288 GCA_035288345.1 Candidatus Methylomirabilota bacterium
GATCCAGAATTTGAATCGCACATTCTCCCGCTGAACCCCGGCGAGTATTCCGCCCCCATCAAAACCCGGCTCGGCTACCAGATCTTCAAGCTCGAATCAAAAGAGCTGCTTTCCGGTGAGGCGCTGAATCAGGCGCGCCAGCAGGTGAGAGCAGTCCTCCAGCGCGATAAATTTCAGAACCGGCTGGGAGCCTGGATGGACGAGGTCAGAAAGAAGGCGATCATTGAAATTCGACTTTAGACTCGGAGGGCGACTGTGTCCCCCTTCCGAACCTCCCCCGATTGCGGCGCGGGCGGCCCGCACCCATAGATTTGCGGAGCAAATCTATGGGTGCCCCAGCGTTTGGATTTCGCGTGCGAAATCCGCTGGGGGGCTACGCCACGCCCGCGCTCTCCCGCCAATTCATCTCGAGCTTGCGCGGGCCGGGTACCCACGCCGAAGGCGTGGGTGCGCTCTCGAACGGGAAGGCCAGCACAGCTGGCCAGCACGGTCCACATCGCTCAAGTGAGCATAGCCGGCATGGAGAGCATGGGCTTTCTCCGTCTCGCGTGAAAAAAGTTGACAAGGTTTCTGGAGGTGTGTTACGAAACAAGCGAGATACAGTAGGTGCCTCGTTCAGTACAACACCGTTGCCCTCCGATGGAAGAACTCTCGGGTCTCCTTGAGTGATTCGCGGGGAATTTCCCAGGCATCGAGTGTCCCTTCCCGAGCCGGAGGGAAGGGAGTGTTCTCCCCACCGGGGCGTATGTAAACCGGAGTTTCCGTTAGCCGTGTCCGGCCTTCCGTCTGGAAGGCCAGCGGACCAGGAGGCCAAGGAATGAATCTCTCGGAGTTGAAAGAAAAAACCATCGCAGATCTGAACACGATCGCCAGAAATCAGGGGATCCAGGGGTTCTCAGGTCTCCGCAAGCAGGAGCTGATCTTCAAGATCCTCCAGGCCCAGGCGGAAAAGGACGGGCTCATCTTTGCCGAAGGCGTGCTCGAAGTCCTTCCCGACGGGTTTGGTTTTCTCCGGGCTCCGGACTACAACTACCTCCCCGGTCCCGACGACATCTACGTCTCCCCGTCCCAGATCCGTCGGTTCGACCTCCGCACCGGCGACACGATCTCCGGGCAGGTGCGTCCCCCCAAAGACTCCGAGCGCTACTTCGCCCTCCTGAAGGTCGAGGCGATTAACTTCGAGCCGCCCGATGCGGCCCGCGAGAAGACCCTCTTCGACAACCTGACGCCGCTCTACCCGATGGAGCAGATCAAGCTCGAGCACAATCCGGACGAGCTGACGACTCGGGTGATGGACTTGCTGACACCCATCGGGAAAGGGCAACGTGGTCTCATCGTTGCGGCGCCGCGCACAGGGAAGACCGTCCTGCTGCAAAATCTCGCCAATGCGATCGCGATCAACCACCCGGAGGTCTATCTGATCGTGCTCCTCATTGACGAGCGGCCCGAAGAGGTCACGGACATGCAGCGCTCCGTCAAGGGGGAGGTGATCTCGTCCACCTTCGACGAGCCACCGGCCCGTCACGTCCAGGTCGCCGACATGGTGATCGAGAAAGCCAAGCGGCTGGTGGAGCACAAGCGCGATGTGGTGATTCTCTTGGACTCCATCACTCGGTTTGCGCGGGCGCACAACGCGATTATTCCCCCGTCCGGGAAGGTCCTCTCAGGCGGTCTCGACGCGAATGCCTTGCAGCGTCCTCGCCGCTTCTTCGCCCAGGCCCGAAACATTGAAGAGGGAGGGTCCTTGACGATCATGGCGACGGCGATCATCGACACCGGGAGCCGGATGGACGACGTGATCTTCGAAGAGTTCAAGGGGACGGGAAACATGGAGATCCATCTGGACCGGCGGCTGATGGACAAGCGGATCTTCCCGACGATCAACATCGAGCAGTCCGGTACGCGGAAGGAAGAGCTGCTCCTGGAAAAAGATGAGCTGCAGAAGATCTGGCTCTTGAGAAAGGCCCTCTCTCAGCTGAATCCGGTCGAGGGGATGGAGCTTCTACTCGACAAGCTCAAGCTCACCAAGAACAATAAAGAGTTCCTCAACGCGATGAACACCCTTGGGTGAGGAGGTTCCTGCCAGCAATTTCCTTGCAAATCCTGGGGGTTACTGCTAACATTTTATCTTCGTAGAGGAGGTGGAGTGTGAAGGCAGGCATACATCCCGAATACGTTGAGACCACGATCACCTGCGCGTGCGGCGAGGTAATCCATACCCGCTCCACCCGGCCGAGCATCCGGGTGGAGATCTGTTCCAAGTGTCACCCCTTTTTCACCGGGAAGCAGAAACTGATTGACACCGCGGGGCGGGTCGAGCGCTTCCAGCGGAAGTACGGCCGGAAATCCCGCACAGAGGGGTAAGGGGCCGATCCGGGGAGCCGAGCGCTCCCCAGGGATCGGGGAGGGCGTCACTCCTGGGTTCAGGGTTGTCGGCGCACCATCCCAACGGGTGGCAGAGGTTTCCGGACGCGAGTTCCGCTTACTCCCCCTTCCTCGTCTCATCGATTCCCCGTTCTCCACTCGCGGATTGCGCTCCCCTTTTTGAAAGGCGTGCTCATGTTTGAGAAACTCCGTCAGATCGAAGAACAATTCAACGAGCTTGGCAAGCGCCTCGCCGATCCATCGGTGATCGGCGCGCCGCAGGAGTATGCGCGCCACGCCAAGGCGTACTCCGACCTCGAAGAGATCGTCCAGCGCTTTCACGACTACAAGCAAGTGCTCGGGCGAATCAGCGAGGCCAAGCACATTCTGGCAGAGGAATCTGACGCCGAGCTCCGCGAGCTGGCCCAGGCGGATCTCCAGGAGCTTTCATCCCGTCAGGAGGCGCTTGAGCGCGAGCTGAAGCGTTTGCTCCTGCCGCGTGATCCCAACGACGAGAAGAACGTCTTCCTGGAAATCCGGGCTGGGGCTGGAGGGGATGAGGCCGGGCTCTTCGCCGCTGGTCTGGCGCGGATGTACACGAAGTATGCGGAGCGCCAGAAGTGGCGGGTGGAGGTCATCGACAGTCACCCCACCGGGGTCGGCGGCTTCAAAGAGATCATTCTCTTCCTCCAGGGCGATGGGGCGTTCAGCCGGCTCAAATTCGAGCGGGGCGTTCACCGGGTGCAACGAGTTCCGGTCACGGAGTCGAGTGGCCGGATTCACACCTCAACGGTGACAGTTGCCGTTCTCCCTGAGGCCAAAGAGGTGGAGGTCAAGATCGACGAGAAGGATATTCGCGTGGATGTCTTCCGGTCATCGGGTCCGGGCGGCCAGGGGGTCAACACCACTGATTCCGCGGTGAGG
>DATEAO010000549.1:0-5989 GCA_035288345.1 Candidatus Methylomirabilota bacterium
GCCACGGTACGCAGTTGGGATCGTGGCGCCCCAGTTGAGGTGAGGAGGCGGCGAGGGGGCGGTCCACTCCAGCGTGTTGGCCCGCCAGGGATTCGCCTCGGCCTTCGGCCCGGCGAAGAGGCTCCACAGGAAGTTGATCACAAACGGGATCTGCGCGAGCCCAAGAAGGAGCGCCGAGATCGTGATGAACTCGTTGATCGGCTGCAGCGGTTGGAGGAACTCATACTGCGTCGGGTTGTAGATCCTTCGCATATGTCCGCCCACGCCAAGGATGTGCATGGGAAAGAAGGTGAGATTGTAGAAGACGAACGTCGGCCAGAAATGGAGGTGCCCCAGCCACGCACTCATATTCCTCCCAAACATCTTCGGGAACCAGTAGTAGATCGCGGCAAAGATCCCGAACACGCTTCCGCCGAAGACCACGTAGTGGATGTGCGCCACGATGAAGTAGGTGTCCTGGATGAAGATGTCCACCGGGCTCGAGGCCATGAAGATCCCTGAGAGGCCGCCGATCACGAACATCCCCACGAAGGCGAGCCCGTTCAGCATCGGGACCGTGAAACGGATGTTCCCACCCCAGAGCGTGCCGAGCCAGTTGAACGTTTTGATCGCTGAGGGGACCGCGATGATCATCGTCGTGATCATGAACGAGGTGCCCACATACGGGCTCATCCCGCTGACGAACATGTGATGGCCGTACACGATCCACGAGAGGAAACAGATCCCGAGCATGGAGTACACCATGGCTCGGTAGCCGAAGATCGGCTTCCGGGAGAACGTGGCGAGCACGTCTGAGGCGACGCCCATCGCGGGCAGGATCAGGATGTAGACTTCAGGGTGGCCGAAGAACCAGAAGAGGTGCTGCCAGAGGAGCGGCTCGCCGCCCCCCGCCGGCTGGAACCAGTGGGTCCCAAGCGTTCGGTCGAAGAGGAGGAGCGCGACCGCTGAGGTCAGCACCGGCAGGGCCAGGAGAAGGAGAATCGCGGTAATAAAGAGTGACCAGACCACCAGCGGCATCCGGAAGAAGGTCATCCCAGGGGCCCGCTGGTTGATGATAGTCGTGATGTAGTTGATCGAGCCCATCAACGACGAGATACCGAGGAAGAAGAGGCTGATGCACCAGAGGTTCTGCCCCCAGTTGGTGCCGGTGTATTGCGGCACCGAGGAGAGTGGCGCATAGGAGGTCCAGCCCGCGGCGGCGTGGCCTCCGGGGACGAAGAAGCCGACCAGCATCAACACTCCGGCCAGCGCCCCCACCCAAAAGGAGAGCATGTTCAGCTTGGGGAAGGCCATGTCGCGAGCGCCGATCATGAGCGGGATCAGGAAGTTCCCGAAGCATCCCACCAGGATCGGCATGATCACGAAGAAGATCATGATCGTGGCGTGCATGGTAAAGAGCATGTTGTAAACTTCTGGCGGGATCACACCCTCAGTCTCTTTGAGGATCCCGCCGAGCCCGGGCACCGGTGTCTCAGGCCAGCCGAGCTGCCAGCGCAGCAGCAAGGCCAGAAGCCCTCCGATGATCATCATGAAGAGCCCCAGGAAGAGGAACTGCCGGCCGATCATCTTGTGATCGGTCGAGAAGATGTAGGTCCGAATAAAGCCCAACTCGTGATGGGCGTGAACGTCGTGATGAGTGACAGCCGAAGTACTCATCGTTGGCGATTCTCCTTTGGGGTTCTCACGATGACAGGCCTTGCTCTTTCAGCCATTTCTGGTACTCCTCGGGGGTGTGGACGAAGACCCACCCTTTCATTCCCGAGTGACCGAAGCCGCACAGCTCAGCGCAGGGAAGCTCGTACTTGCCCGGTTTGGTCGCCTCAAACCATTGGCGGATCTCGCGCCCCGGGACCGCATCCTGCTTCATTCGAAACTGGGGGACGAAGAAGCTGTGGATGACGTCCTTGGACCTGAGGAGAACGACCACGGGCTTGTTCACCGGAACGTGCATCTCATTGTCGAAGGTCTTGTCATCCTCGGTCCCGAACTTCCCATCGGGGCCCGCATAGGTGATCTCCCAGTTGAACTGCTTGGCAAGCACCTGAATCGTGAGGTCGCTCTGAGGAGTCGTGTACTTGATCCTTGCCCAGAGCGGTTGGCTCATGGCTGTGAGCGCCACGAGAATTAAGGCAGGAACAATCGTCCAGACGATCTCCAGCGTCGTATTCCCATGGCTGTAGGTCGCCCGTCGGCCCTCGCGATGGCGGTATTTGATGAGAAAGGCGATCATGGTGACGGCAACCAGGATAAAGGTCACCGCCGTGATCCAGTAGATCAACTCGTACATCGAGTCGATCTCTTTCCCGTACGTCGAGGCGTTTTGCGGAAGCCACCCGGTCCAGTAGAACCATTTCATAAAGATCCACCCGTCTTCACAGTCACGTTCCCCTCCCCCACATGTGATTTCGCGCCCCAATCACGATGACACAGGGTTCGATTATCTTCGCAACCGATACGCTGTCAAGCTATTTGTAAAGCAATCAGCCATCAGCGGTCAGCCTTCTTTATAGCCGTCAGCGATCAGCTCTCAGCTATCAGCTCGGCACACCCTACTTCCAAAAAGCTGATGGCTGATGGCTGACCGCTGAAAAGCTGACCGCTCTTCTCACTACTTTTTCAGCTCAAAGGTCACCTTGGTGGGCGCCCCCGCCTTGACTTCAACCTCTTTCGTCATCTTCCCGAGCGTCTCGTGCCAGACCTCGACCTTGTGCTTCCCGGCCGGGACATTGTCGATCTTAAAGGAACCCTCAGCGTCACTCACGGCAATGAACGGGTGGTCATGCACCACGATCCACCCCAACATCCAGCTATGCGCATCGCACTGAACCTTAATGACCTCGGGCTTGTCAAACTTCTCGGTCATCACCTTCTTGAACTTGGGCTGCGCCTTGTTGATAGCCGGATTGGCCGTCGAGAAGGTATGAATGTTGTGGAGGACACCGTCGGGATTCTGGATCTCCATTTCGCTCCCAGCGGGGAGCAGGAGCACATGAGGCTGAAACTGGCAGGTCTTCTGGTCGAGCGTGGGCTTCGTCGCCGGCTTGGGCACAGGCGCCTTGACGCCAACCACCGAAACCACGGCATTCTTGAGTCCCTTGTTGGGCCCAACAACCAGATCTTCGGACTTCTTCTCCTCTCCGCACGCTTCTTTGTCTTTGTTGACCTTCGTCACCTTCGGCGCCGGCGCGGCCCCTTCGAACTTCACCTCGCCAACAATCGACCCCGCGCCCTGGGCGACCACGCTCGTGATAGACCCAGACACAAGGGTCATCGTCATCGCCAAAAGGGCGAGTCCCGTCCAAACAGTTCTCATCACTCTCTCCTCCTTAATTGTTATCATCCGCGACGGCGCGCAACACGGACAACGAGCAGCTCCACCACAACCGTCAAGAGAATCACTAACGGCGGAATCACGTACGGCCGCTTCGATGCTGACTCCTCCAGCCTCAGATAATACCACGATGAGAACGACATCTTGGCCCCGGTCTCGCCGGCGCCGCCGTCCCATGCCATGAACGCGACAGCCAGAAACTCGCCAACCGGGAACGCCAGGTCGTTCGGATCAGTGGCGTTGAGCGGGCGTTTGATCACGAGCCGGTACTGGCCGTCAGCGAAGACGCCATTCCCCTTCGCCTGGACCGCTTCGCCGGTCTGAGGAGTGATCTTCGTGATCCCGCCGGCGTTCGCTTCCCCCACCCCACCGTCGGAGCTCCATCGGAGCAGATAGACCGGGTTCGAGCCATCGCCCATAAGGACATAGGGGCGCTCATTGCCGTCAGCGAGCCTGGCCGGGAACTGTAGCGCGATCTGGTCGGCAAAGAGTTTGGCCTTCGGGTCTGCCTTTGAATTGGTCGGGTCGTCCCAGGTGAGGTGAAAGGCGATTTCGCTCGCGGAGTGGACCGCCCGGACTGTCACCAGATCAATCGACGGGTTGAAGTTTCTGGGGTCCGCGATCACCTGGCCCGCGAGCGGAAAATTGGCCGCGGGCTGCTGATTCCAGAACGGTGCATTGGGGTCGTCTGGAATTGCGCCTTCGACCGCCCTCACCGACAGCAGGGTCGCAAAGTTCGGCTTCTCCGGCGCCAATGACTTCACGTAGTTCGCTACGTGCCAGATGTCCTCCGGCTTCTCCACGCTGTCGATAAAGGTCGGCATCGGCGTGCCCATGAGCCCGGTGCCGAGGCGGGCCGCGATCTCCTTGGCGCTTCCGCCGCCGCGAAAGGTCCAGGGCTTGGTGAGATTCGCGGGCCTGACAGCGTTCCCCCAATCATCCTTTAGCTCGGGTCTGGAAGGTCCATCGGCGCGTCCGGCGTTGCCGTGGCACTTGTTGCACTCGATCGCCTCGAACATCTCCTTGCCACGCTTGATCGACGCCTCCGATGAGGCAACCTCTTTGGGGAGCTCCACCGGCTTAGGCGCTTCCTTGAACGAGTCGGCCGCGAAGCTCTTCACGTACGCCACGACATTCCACCGGTCTTTTTCGGACAGAACCGTCCAGGGCGGCATCGAGGTTCCCGGCATCCCATCACTGATCACTCGAAAGAGGTCCTGGTCAGAAGGCGGCTTGCCCGAGGGGGTCGTGCGAATCTTGTATTTCCCCTGAGTGAAATCCCTGGGCCTCGGGTCGAAACTGGCGGCGCCAGGGCCGTTGCCGTCTCCCTTCTCGCCATGGCAGAGCGCGCACTTCTTCTCATAGACCACCTTCCCGGCGCTCGCGTCGCCGGTTTGAGCCCACGCCTGTGGAGTGAAGAGTACTAGGAACGTGAAGAGTGAAGCGTGAAGCGTGAAGCGTAAGGGCGTGAAGCGTGAAGCGTGAAGCGTAAAGCGTAAAGAAATAAGTGCGAGGGATCGAGGCTGATAGCTGATCGCTGATGGCTGATGGCTATCTTCCATCAGTGCTCCGTTTCCCATCGCCTCGGCTGGAAGCCGGTGGCGTCATAGAGGTAGATGATCACCTTCCAGATCTCGTCCTCGGTGAGCCGATCCTCCCATGCGGGCATCACCGAGTTCCAGGGTGTGGACTCCTTTGGAAGGCCGGGACCCCCTTTGGCAACCCGCCAGAAGAGGAACGATTCGGCGAGCATGGCGATGGTGCCGGGGTCCGTGAAGTTGGCCGGAGGCGGGTTGAAGATGTGAGCGAAGTGACCGGCGCCGTCAAGATTGTCGCCGTGACAGTACATACAGTTCTTGACGTAGATCTCTCCGCCCTCCTTCACATACTTTTGAAAGTTTGCCGCGTCCTTTCTCAGAGGGTTTTCTGTCCCCTGGATCTCGAGGGTCTTGCCGCGAAATGAGATCGAGGCCGGAGGAGCAGGGTGAACCGCCCTCAGCTCGGGAGGGGCCTCGACCCTGGCCGCCGCCTGCGTGTACGCGTAGTAGCCGGCGAGGATCGGAATGATCACTCCGAGAAACAAGCGGAGCCAGCGCTTCGAGTCATCGACCAGCGTCGAGCGAATAGGACCGACAAACTCCCGCCACGAGTCCGAGTTCGACGAGACGTAAACGAGGGTGGCGAGCAACACGATCCCCATGTAGAGAGTCACGACGCTCCAGGGAGCGGGGGGCCTGATCCCGAAACGAAAGATCACAAACGCAATCACCAGGACCAGCACGGCCTGAAAGAATTTTGATCTCAACATTTATTTTTTTATTTCTTTGCCGCCCCACCCTTTAGCGTGAGCAGATAGGCGACCAGGTCGGTATACTCTTTTCCCTCGGAGGGGGGCACGCCCAACCGCCCCTGTCCCCCTCGATCGGTCAAGCCGATCGAGGGAGGCCGAACCTCCCCCAAGCTTGCGCGAGCGTAGCTCGCGCTCGAACGGAGGATGCGGTTGCTCGTCGTTGCAACGTACATCCAAGTACGTCTCACTCCTCGCTTCCTCGCCGCCTTGCATCTGGACCCTTTTGAGCAGCCTGCGGCTCACACGGATTTTTCAGCATCCTGCTAGGGAGAGTCCGATGCCGGCGGGAAGGAGCGTACCAGTAAAGC